>JAIXZF010000030.1 GCA_027489835.1 Hyphomicrobiales bacterium | reverse complement strand
TCGGAGGCGGCCTCGGCCACCAGCTCCGCCCCGGCCTGCGGCTGGAGGCGCCAGAAACTGAACCCGGACAGGGCCGAGAGCGCCGCCACCAGGCAGAACACGACCGGGAAATGCGAGGGGGCCAGCATCGGCCCGCCCAGGATGTGCTGCATCGCTTCGAGCCCGAGCGCCGCGACGGTGACGCCGATCGAGCCCGACAGCTCCTGCAGTACCGCGTTGAAGCTCGTCGCGCTGCTGAGCCGCGCGCTCGGCACCTCGGCGTAGACCACCGCGTTGACGCTGGTGAACTGCAGCGAGCGCGACAGCCCGCCCACGAACAGAAGCGCGGCCATCACCAGCCATGGCGTGGAGGGGGTGAAGGTCGCCGGCGCGAGCACGAACAGCGCCGAGACGAAGGCGTTCACGGTGAGCACGCGCCGGAACCCGAAGCGCCTCAGGAGCGGCTGCGCCAGGAACTTCATGCAGATGGCGCCGACGCCGCTGGCGAAGGTCAGGAGGCCGGATTGCAGCGGGCTCAGCCCGAAGCCGAGCTGGAACATCAGCGGCAGCAGGAAGGGCAGCGCGCCGACGCCGACGCGGAACAGCGTGCCGCCGGTGGCGCTGATCCGGAAGGTCGGCAGGGCAAGGAGCCTGAGGTCGATCATCGGGTCCGTCGCGATCCGCGCATGCCGCACGTAGAGCGCGAGCAGCAGCATGCCGCCGATGACCAGCGCGGCGACGGTCGCGCCCGAGACGAGCCCGAGACCCGCGAGCGTGGCGCCGGTGAGCGTCGCGGCCAGGCCCGGCCCGACCAGCGAGAAGCCGATGCCGTCGAAGCCGCGGGTGCCCTCCTCCCGCAGGTCGGGGATGAACAGCGTCGCCAGCACGATGCCGAGCGCAGCGATGGGCACATTGATCCAGAAGATCCAGCGCCAGTCGAAGTAGGTGGTGATGAAGCCGCCAAGCGGCGGCCCCAGCACCGGGCCCATCAGCGCCGGCACGGTGAGCCAGGCCAGCGCCCCGACCATGCCTGCCCTGGGCATCGTCCTGAGCACGATCAGCCGGCCCACGGGCGTCATCATCGCGCCGCCGATGCCTTGCAGCACGCGGGCGGCGACAAGGCCGCCGAGCGAATCCGCCATGCCGCAGGCGATCGAGCCGGCCGCGAAGCCGACGATGGCGAGGCGGAAGATCAGCCGCGCGCCGAAGCGGTCGGCCGCCCAGCCCGAGGCGGGGATGAACACCGCGAGCGCCAGCAGGTAGGATGTCAGCGCCAGCTTGAGATGGATGGGATTGGCCCCAAGGTCGCGCGCGATCTCGGGCAGCGAGGTCGAGAGCACGCTCGCGTCGATGTTCTGCATGAACAGCGCGGTGGCGATGATCAGCGGAATGGTGCGCGACGGGCCGGCCGGCCCGGAGGCGCCGTCGGTGGCCGGGCCGGCGCGGCCGGGCATGGGATCGGGCATGGGAGCGGCTCGGCGGGCGGGACAGAGGTTCTAACGCGCCCGGCGCCTGATCGGCACATGGCCTTTTGTCATGTCACGCCAGTGTGAGACGCAAGGGCCGCGTGCGTCGAGCCCTCAGAGCGGCTTCAGCCCTTTCTCGATCGCGGCGCGGCGCGCCTCCAGGAAGGGCGGCAGCGCCAGCTTTTCGCCCAGCGTCTCCATCGGCTCGTCCACGTCGAAGCCGGGCCCGTCCGTGGCGAGCTCGAACAGGATGCCGTTCGGCTCTCGGAAGTAGAGGCTGCGGAAATAGTGCCGGTCCACCGGCCCGCTGTTGGGATAGCGCGCCTCCGCCAGCCTCTTCGCCCAGGCATCGTAATCGGCGCGTTCCGGCACGCGCAGCGCGACATGATGCACCCCGCCCGCTCCTTCGGCCGCTGGGGGCTTGCCCGGCTCGACCGCCACGTGCAGCTCGGCCGAAGGCCCGCCTTCGCCGATGGCATAGACGTGGACATCGCCCGATCCCAGCGCCGCATCCCGGAACTGGCCGGCCGGCTTCAGGCCGAGGAGGCGCTGCAGCACCATGTCGGTCGGCGCGAGATCGGGCACGCTGAGCGCCATCGGACCGAGCCCCCTGATCTGGTGCTCGGGCGGAACCGTGCTGCGCTCCCAGACGGCGCCCTCCCCTGCCCCGCCATCGTCCACGAGGCTGAGGCGCTGGCCTTCATGGTCCTCGAAGTCGAGAACCGCGCGGCCATGGCGCTGCTTGATGCCGGAATGGGGCACGCGGCGCTCGGCGAGCCGCGCCTCCCACCACGCCAGCGTCGCCTCGCCGGTGACGCGCAGGCCCGTGCGCACGACCGACCGCGTGCCGCGGCGCGCCGGCGGCACAGGCCACTCGAAGAATGTGATGTCGCTGCCGGGAGTGGCCCGGCCATCGCCGTAGAACAGGTGATAGGCCGAGACGTCGTCCTGGTTGACGGTCTTCTTGACCATCCGCAGGCCGAGTACCTCCGTGTAGAAGCGGTGGTTGGCGGGAGCGTCCGCCGTGATCGCCGTAAGGTGGTGCAGGCCGGTCAGGCGCATGGAGCTCTCCGTTCTCTGGCTCGGCGCCGCGGCCGCCTGTCTCCGGATATCGGCACGGCCTCCGCGAACGCAAGGCCCCGGCGCCCTTCGCACCGCTGGACGAACGCCCCGTTTCCGGCATTATCCGGCCATGGCCAAGGGTTCCGTCACCTCCGGAGATGTCGCGCGCCGGGCGAACGTCTCGCAATCCGCCGTGAGCCGCGCCTTCTCGCCCGGCGCCAGCGTCTCAGACCAGACCCGGAAGCGCGTGCTCGATGCGGCCAAGGAGCTCGGCTACCGGCCGAACGCCATCGCGAGGGCCATGATCAGCGGCCGGTCGCGGCTGATCGCCATCCTCGTCGCCTATCTCGACAACCAGTTCTATCCGGTCGTGCTCGAGCAGATGTCGCGGGCGCTGCAGGACCGCGGCTACCAGGTGCTGCTGTTCATGACCGACCCCGGCAACCAGGACCAGGTCGTGCAGAAGATGCTGCAATACCAGGTCGAGGGCATCGTCATGGCCTCGGCCACGCTCTCCTCCAGCCTCGCCCGCGAATGCGCCAGCACGGGCACGCCCGTCGTTCTGTTCAATCGCTACGTGCCCTCCTCCCCGACCAGCAGCGTCACCTCCGACAACATCGAGGGCGCGCGCCAGCTCGCCCATTTCCTCGACGCCGGGGGGCACCGCCGGATCGTCTTCATCGCCGGCCACGAGGATTCCTCGACCAGCCGCGACCGCGAGGCTGGCTTCCACAAGGGGCTGGCGGAATGCGGCCGGGCGCTGTTCGGCCGCTCGGTCGGCGGCTACAGCTTCGACGGCGCGGCGCGGGCGGCGCGCGAGCTGTTCGGCGGCCGCGACCGGCCCGACGCGGTCTTCGTCGCCAATGACCACATGGCCTTTTCCGTGATGGACGTGCTGCGCGGCGAGCTCAAGCTGCGCATCCCCGAGGATGTCTCGGTGGTCGGCTATGACGACGTGCCGGAGGCCGGCTGGGCCGGCTACAATCTCACCACCGTGACGCAGCCTTCCGGCCCGATGGTCGAGGCCGCCGTGTCGATCCTGATCGAGCAGGTCGAGAACCGCGTCGTCGACAAGCGCGCGGCGGTGCTGCCGGCCCGTCTCGTGGTGCGCGGCTCGGCGCGCCTGCCGCGCCCGCCGGCGGGCTGACGCCTCAGCGTCCGCGGCGGAAGAAGCTCCGCATCCGCCCGAACACGTCCACGTCCATCTGCAGCAGCAGGTGGATGATGTCGATCGGCACCCAGTTTTCGCGGATGAGCCCCTCATGGTGCAGGTAGAAATCCATCACCCGCATCGTCACGTCCCGCCCCGTGGGGCCGACGCCGAGGAAGTCGCCGCCCGTGTGCCTGGCCAGCACGCTCGGCCAGCCGCCGGTGGCGGAGTAGGCGCCATCGCCGATGCGGACGTAATGGTTGCCGCCGCGCCGGTTGGGAAAGGCGATGCGGAAGGGCAGCTGATGGTAGTCGACGAAGCCCTGCAGCCCACGCGTGGTGCCGATGCCGCAGGGGCCGTACCACATCATCTTCGGGTGCCAGTGCTGCTTCTGGGGCATGTCGAGCAGGCCTTCGCGGCCCTTGCCCTCGAGGTCGTCGTAGTCGCCGAGCGTCTTGTGCATGGCGAGGGTCTGCGCGATGTTGAAGGCGGATTGCGCCGGATCCTGCTCCTGCAGCAGCACGCCGTCGGCGGTGAACGGGCAGGGCCATTGCTCCTCGGTGCCGAGGCTCGGCGCGATCGGCCAAAACCCGGCTTGCCGGATCACGTCGAGCACGTCGATCAGCACGGTGCTCTGCGCGATCCTGCCCTCGCGCACCACGTGGAATTCGCCCGAACGCAGGTACATCGTGCGGCCCGTGGCGGGAATGCCCAGCCAGTCCTCGCGGAAGGTGCCGCAATAATGACCCACCGTGCCGACAATGTCCGTGCCGTGCGAATGGCCGCCGAGCACGATGACGTCGCGCCGCTCGAGATCGGGGAAGGAGGCTAGGAGCGGGCTCCAGACGCGGGCAGCGATGGCCTCGACGCCGCGCATCTCGTTCAGCGGATGGGACCCTCGCCATTCCGCGTCGGGATGATAGGCTTCGGCCAGCCGCTTGCCGAGCGTGGCGGGGCTCGCCTCCGCGATCGCGCCGAGCGCCTTGTGCACGAAGCGCTTGTTGGAGAGGTGGAGCGAACTCGTCTGCATGGCCGGCCCGTGCTGCGCTGGGGACGCCGGAACCCGCCGTCCAGCGCCCGAGATCAAGGACTTGCATACGTATGCACATTCTGTCAACGTGAGGCGATCCGAGGGGGTTGGAGGCGGGATGGTCGGTGTTTCGCTCAGGGGCGTGACCAAGCGATGGGGAGCCTTCGTGGGCGTGCGGGCGGTCGACCTCGACATCAGGGACCGTGAGTTCGTGGTCTTCCTGGGCCCCTCCGGCTGCGGCAAGACCACGACGATGCGCATGATCGCCGGCCTCGAGGACCCCACCGAGGGCGAGATCAGGATCGGCGACCGCGTGGTCAACCACCTCGAGCCGAAGGATCGCGACGTGGCCATGGTCTTCCAGAACTACGGCCTCTACCCCAACCTCGACGTCTACGAGAACATCCGATTTCCGCTGAAGGTCCGGCGGGTCGACGCCGCCACCCACGATGCCAGGGTGCGCAAGGCCGCCGCGATGGTCGAGCTCGGCGATTTGCTCAAGCGCTATCCGCGCGAATTGTCCGGCGGCCAGCGCCAGCGCGTCGCCCTCGCCCGCGCCATCGTGCGCGAGCCCGCCGTGTTCCTGATGGACGAGCCGCTGTCGAACCTCGACGCCAAGCTGCGCGTCTCGACCCGCGCCCAGATCAAGAACCTCCAGCACGAACTCAAGGTGACCACGATCTACGTCACCCACGACCAGATCGAGGCGATGACGCTCGCCGACCGCGTGGTGGTGATGAACAAGGGCGAGTTCCAGCAGGTCGGCGCCCCCACCGAGATCTACGACCGCCCTGCCAACACCTTCGTGGCCGGCTTCATCGGCTCGCCGGCCATGAACCTCATCGACGGCGAAATCGCGGGCGGCGTCTTCACCGCTCCGAACATCCGCGTCGCCGGCCTGAACCCGGACGTCAATGGCAAGGTGACGCTCGGCTTCCGGGCGGAGGACGCCGGCGTGCTGAAGCGAGGCGCGGAGCCGGCGCGCGGCGAGGTCGAGGCCCCGATCTACGCGCTCGAGCTCCTGGGCGACGCCACGCTGGTCTCGGTGCGCTCGGGCAGTGCGCTGGTCGCCGTGAAGACGGCCAAGGATTTCCGGGCGGAGATCGGCGACGCGGTCGCCTTCCGCGTCGAGGCGTCCGTGTGCCATCTCTTCGAGCATGGCTCAGGACGCCGGATATGAATTCGTCACGCTGAACAGAACCGGGCGCCAAGCCCGGCGGACCGACGAAGAAAAGGCCGCCGCTTCCGGTCGGAAGCGCGGCGGACACAACAGAGAGGAGTAGGACACATGATCAGGAAGACCTTGGCTGCGGCGGCGCTGACGCTGCTGATGTCCGCATCGGCGCAGGCCGCCTGCGGGTTCCAGAACACCGTGCCGATCAGGATGCTGTCGGCAGGCTTCGACGCCTGGAAGGCGGTGAGCTCGGCCATGGCCGAATGCGGCAACGTGCAGGCGGAGCTCGATCAGGAGTTCGCCAAGAAGCACGTGGCGGCCTTCGCGGCCAACCCCGCGCTCTACCATGTCGGCGGCGTCGCCACCGAGACCTTCGTGCCGCTGCTCAACGCCGGCACCATCCGTCCGCTCGACGATCTCGTCGCGAAGTACGGCAAGCACCTGACGCCGAACCAGCTCATCCGGGTCGACGGCAAGATCATGGCCATCGCCATGATGGTGAACGCCCAGCACCTGATGTACCGCAAGGACATCCTGGACCAGCTCGGCATCCCCGAACCCAAGAGCTATGCCGACGTGATGGCCGCTGCCGCGAAGATCAAGGCCGCGAATGCGGTGCCCTTCCCGGTCGGCGCGACCATGCGCACGGGCTGGAACCTCGCCCAGGACTTCGTCAACATGTACATGGGCCAGGGCGGCGCCTTCTTCGGCGAGGGCAACAGGCCTGCGGTGAACGGCCCGGCCGGCATCCGCACGCTGGAGACCATGAAGGCGCTGACCGCGTTCATGGACCCCGAATACCTGACGGGCGACTCCACCTTCGTGCAGAAGCAGTTCCAGCAGGGCCGCATCGCCATGGCGAACTTCTGGGCCTCCCGCGCCGGCGCGCTGGATGACCCGAAGGAGTCGACCGTGGTCGGCAAGGTCAAGATGGCCGCCGCGCCCATCGCCGTGCCCGGCGGCAAGCCCGCCACCACCGTCTGGTGGGACGGCGCGGTGATCGCCAAGAACATCTCCGACGCCGAGGCCGACGCCGCCTTCCGCGTGCTGATGGAGGGTATGGACCGGCAGATGGTCGAGGCCAACAACAACGCCGCCGTCTGGCTCGTCGAGGGCTTCAAGCCGAGCGCCGCGGCCGAGGGCGCCATCGCCACGATCCAGGCGGGCACGCCTGCCTATCCCGCCTCCCAGCGCATGGGCCTGCTGCACTCCGCCATCGGCAGCACCGTCGGCGATTACTTCACCGGCAAGCTGACGGCCGAGGCCGCGCTCAAGGCGGTCGAGGACAAGTACGTCACCGCCGCCCGCGAGGCCGGCCTCATCCGCTGAGGCGCACCGCTCGCGCCGCGCGGGACCCTTGAGGTTCCGCGCGGCGCCCACCCAGGGCCTGCCGCGAAAGGGAGGATCGCATGAAGCCGCGCACGTTCTTCGCCTTCGTTGCGCCCTCGCTCGCGCTGATGGTGCTGTTCATCGCCTTTCCGCTCCTGAGCGTGCTGACCCAGAGCTTCCAGAACACGCAGGCCGTCTTCACCGAGAGCCGTGTCGAGAAGTGCACGCCCGGCTTCCCGAATCCGATCTGCAGCCAGGAGACGATCCTCGTCGCCCAGCGGGACGCCTCGGGCCGCGCCCTGACCCGCACCGAATTCGTCGGGCTCGACAATTACCGCAAGCTGCTGCGCACCGACGACATCGCCCGCATGGTCGCGGAAGGGCGCGCCAGCCTGTCGGCGCTGCTTGCCATCGACTTCTTCCACGCGCTTCGCTTCACGCTCAGCTTCACCTTCATCACTCTGCCCTTCGTCATCGGGCTCGGCCTCGCCATCGCGCTGGCGCTCAACGCCACGACGCGCCGCCTGCGCGGGCCGGTGATCTTCGCCTCGCTGCTGCCCTTCATCATCACGCCGGTGATCGGCGCGCTCTCGATCCGCTGGCTGTTCGCTGGGGACGGGGTCCTAGCCGGCGCCCTGAGCTGGGCGGCGGGCCAGCGCGTGTCGCTCTTCGCGCAGGCCTGGACCATCGAGGCGATCATGATCCTTTACCGGATCTGGCACGTCGCGCCCTTCGCCTTCATCATCTTCTACGCGGGCCTGCAGACCCTCAACCAGGACACGCTCGAATCGGCCATCGTCGACGGCGCCTCGCGCTGGGAGCGGCTGCGCTACGTGATCCTGCCGCATCTGATGCCGCTCATCATCTTCGTCTCGCTGATCCACCTGATGGACAGCTACCGGGTCTTCGACGAGGTGGTCGGCTTCTCGAGCCAGGCGCATGTCGTGTCGCTGCAATGGCTGACCTTCGACCTGCTGACGCCCGACAACACCGGCAACCGCGCCATCGGCCGCGCCTCGGCCTCCTCTATGCTCACCATGGTCGGCATCGTGCTGCTGCTGATTCCGCTCCTGAAGCGGACCTGGCGCGACCACCGCGGCCTGCGCTGAGGACGGGACATGGCGGACACACGAGCGCTTGCGCCCTCCTTCGGCCTCAAGGCCCTCACAGCCGGCTTCCTCGCCGTCTGGGTGATCGTGGCGGTGTTCCCGCTGGCCTGGACGGCGCTGATGTCCTTCCGCTACCCGGTCGACGCCCTCTCGGGCGACCCGGTCAAGATCGTCACCGGCGCCTTCACGCTCGATCACTACAGGTCAGTCTGGATCCGCTACGAGTTCTACCGGAACTTCATCAACTCGATGATCGTCACCGCAGGCGTGGTGACCATCTCGCTGACGGTCGGCACGCTCGCCGGCTACGCGCTGGCGCGGACCCGCTCGAGCCTCGCCTTCTGGCTGCTCATCGGCGCGCTGGTGTTCCGGGCGCTGCCGCATTCGGTGCTGGTCACGGGCTACCTGCCGCCCTTCCTGCAGTCGCGCGAACTGCTGATGCCGCTCTGGACCTCGCCGCTGACGGGCTGGTTCTTCCAGCTCTTCTCGGCCGCTCCGCCCACGCTTTACGGCCAGCCCCTCGCCATCATCATCGTGCTGGTCTCGATCAACCAGCCCTTCACGATCTGGATGATGCGCTCCTTCTTCATGAACATTCCCAACGAGCTCGATGAGGCCGCGCGCGTCGATGGCTGCACGCATTTCGGCGCCTTCTGGCGGGTCATCATGCCGGTGATGTGGCCGGGCGTGATCACCACGGGGCTCTTCTCCTTCCTCCTGGCCTACAACGACTATCTGGTCACGGCGCTGCTGCTCGATGCGCAGTCCCAGACCATGGTCCCGGCCATTTCCTCCTTCCTCAACCGGGACACGCGGGGCTCCGACCAGATCGAGGCCATCGCGGCCGCGGTCTCGATCACCGCGCCGCTGTTCCTGCTCGTGATGGTTTTCCAGAAGCAGATCGTCTCCGGCCTCACCGCCGGGGCAGTGAAGGGATGACGTCCATGAACATGATGACCAGTCCGACCGGCGGCGCGAGGCCCGAGCAGGCGGCGCTGACGCGCGACAACGATTTGAGCAGGACCGAGGAGACCCGCAGGGTCGTCGAGGGCATGGTCGACGGGCTCAACGACCACAAGATCAACGGCATCGGCGAATTCTTCCACGAAGCCTTCCGCTGGATGGGCAATGCCGGCTGCGGCACCAAGAACGGCCTCAAGGAATTCCAGGACAACTGGCAGCGGCCCTTCCAGGCGGCCTTCTCCGACAAGGTCTGCATTGACGAGGCGCGCCTGTTCTCGGGCGAGTGGGCGGCCGCCTTCGGGGCGCAGCACGCCACCCACACCGGCGAATTCATGGGCATCGCGCCGACCGGCAGGCGCGTCGAGATCCGCTACATGGATTTCTGGAAGGTGTCCGAGGGACGCATCGTCGACAATTGGGTGATGGTCGACTTCCCCCATGTCATGCGCCAGCTCGGCGTCGACCCGTTCAACGGCCATGGCTGGGAAGAATATGACGAGGGCCGCAAGGTCCCGCCGCGCCCGGCCCACGACAAGTGACTGAAGCCTCGAGGACAGCATGATCCGGCATCTGAAGACGGCCCGCAGCCAGGCCGAGCGCGCCGAGGACGACGCCAAGGTGCGCGCCTCGGTCGAGGCCATCCTCGCCGACATCACGGCGCGCGGCGACGCGGCCGTGCGCGACCTCTCGGTGAAGTTCGACCATTACGATCCGCCCGCCTTCCGGCTCACCGGGCAGCAGGTCGAGGCCGCCATGGGCGCCGTCTCGAAGCGCGACCTCGACGACATCCGCTTCGCCCAGGCCCAGGTGCGCGGCTTCGCCGAGCATCAGCGCGCCGCCCTCAGGGATGTCGAGGTCGAGACCCTGCCCGGCGTCATCCTCGGCCACCGCAACATCCCGGTGCAGTCGGTGGGATGCTACGTGCCGGGCGGCAAGTATCCGATGGTGGCCTCCGCCCATATGAGCGTGGTCACCGCCAAGGTCGCGGGCGTGAAGCGCATCATCGCCTCCGCCCCGCCCCAGCAGAGCGCAAATGGCCCCGCGCCCCATCCCGCCATCGTCGCCGCGATGCACATGGGCGGCGCCGACGAGATCTACTGCCTCGGCGGCATCCAGGCGGTCGGCGCGATGGCGCTGGGCACCGAGACCATCGCGCCCGTCGACATGCTGGTCGGCCCCGGCAACGCCTTCGTGGCGGAGGCCAAGCGCCAGCTCTATGGCCGCGTGGGCATCGACCTCTTCGCCGGCCCAACCGAGACCATGGTGATCGCAGACGACACGGTCGATGGCGAACTGTGCGCCACCGACCTGCTCGGCCAGGCCGAGCACGGGCCGAACTCTCCGGCGGTCCTGATCACCAATTCCGAAAAGCTGGCCCGCGAGACGATGGCCGAGATCGAGCGGCTGCTCGCCATCCTGCCCACCGGCGCCATCGCCGCCAAGGCCTGGGCCGATTATGGCGAGGTCATCCTGTGCGACAGCTACGAGGAGATGCTGGAGCAGGCCAACCTCATCGCCTCCGAGCACGTGCAGGTGATGACGGACCGGGACGACTGGTTCCTCGCCAACATGCACTCCTACGGCGCGCTCTTCCTCGGGCCGCGCACCAACGTCTCCTATGGCGACAAGGTCATCGGCACCAACCACACGCTGCCGACCAAGCGGGCCGGCCGCTACACGGGCGGGCTCTGGGTCGGCAAGTTCATCAAGACGCACACCTACCAGCGCGTGCTCACCGACGAGGCCTCGGCCATGATCGGAGAATACTGCTCGCGCCTGTGCATCCTGGAGGGCTTCGTCGGCCATGCCGAGCAGGCCAACATCCGCGTGCGCCGCTATGGCGGCCGCAATGTCGGCTACGGCATGGCTGCGGAATGATCTCTGGCATGACCCTGCCCCTGACGCCCTCCTTCAGTCTCGACGGCAAGCGCGCCCTGGTCACGGGCGCAGGCCGGGGCATCGGGCTCGGCCTCGCGGCCGCGCTCGCCGGGGCGGGCGCGCATGTCACGCTCTCGGCCCGCACAGCCTCCGAAATCGAGGAGGCGGCCGAGGCGATCCGCGGGCGCGGTGGGTCCGCTGACACGCTGCCGCTCGACGTGACTGACCTTGCGGCGCTTGGGGCGGCCCTCGCAGCCCGGCCCGCCTACGACGTTTTCGTCAACAATGCCGGCATGAACCGGCCCAAGCCCTTCACCGAGGTGACGGCCGACGATTACGACGCCGTGCTGGGGCTCAACCTGCGCGCGGCCTTCTTCGCCGCGCAGGCCGTGGCGAAAGGCATGATCGCGGCCGGCCGGCGCGGCTCGATCATCCACATCTCCTCGCAGATGGGCCATGTCGGCGGCGAGAGCCGCACGCTCTACTGCGCCTCGAAATTCGCCGTCGAGGGCCTGAGCAAGGCCATGGCGCTCGACCTCGCGCCGCACGGCATCCGCTCGAACACGCTGTGCCCGACCTTCATCGAAACGCCGATGACGCGGCCCTTCCTCGCGGACGAGCGCTTCCGCCAGCGCGTGCTCGCCAAGATCAAGCTCGGCCGGCTCGGGCAGGTCGAGGATTTGATGGGCGCGGCCCTGTTCCTCGCCTCCGACGCCTCCGCGATGATGACGGGCACGCATCTGCTCATCGACGGCGGCTGGACCGCGGACTGATTTTTCCAGGGAGATATTGCATGCCGATCGAAGGGTTCAGCCAGCGCTGGAAGGATTTTCCCGACTACATCATCGGGATCACCAAGGAGATCTGGGAAGATCGCGGCGTCGCGACCCTCCACCATTATTACGCGCCCGACGTGATCGTGCGCTCCCCCGCTTCCGTCGTGGTCGGCAACACGACCGTGATCAACGCCACGCTCGCGACACTGGCGGAGATGCCGGACCGGCAGCTCCTGGCCGAGGATGTGATCTGGTCCGGCGACACCACGACGGGCCTTCTGTCCTCGCATCGGCTCTACTGCACAGCGACCCATGCGGCGGAAGGCACCTACGGCCCCGCTACCGGAAAGACCATCCGCTACAGGGTGATCGCCGATTGCGCCGCGCTCAAGGACCAGATCTACGACGAGTGGCTGGTGCGCGATCAGGGCGCCATCGTGCGCTGCCTCGGCATCGATCCCAAAAGCTACGCCGCCGGCGTGATCGCGCGCGAGGGGGGCTTCGGCAAGGCCAGCCTGCCCTTCCATCCCGCCCGCGACGTCGCGGGACGTTATCTCGAGCGTGGCAACGATCACCCGGTCGGGCAGCGCTATGCCTCGATTTTGAGCCGGCTCATGGCTGCCGACATCGCGGTCGTCGGGGCCGAGTACGACCGCGCCGTCGAATCCTACATGCCAGGCGGCATGGACGGTCATGGCCGCGAGGTGGTCGACGCCTTCTGGCTGCGACTGCGCTCCGCCTTCCCGGACGCCGTCTTCGAGATCCATCACGTCATCGGCCGCGACGACCCCGAGTTCAGCCCCCGCGCCGCCATCCGCTGGTCCCTGACCGGCAAGCATGCGGGCTGGGGCGCCTTCGGCCAGCCGAGCGGGGCGGATGTCCATGTCATGGGCATCTGCCATGCCGAGTTCGGCCCCTGGGGCCTCAGGCGCGAATGGGTCGTGCTCGACGAGACAGCCATCTGGAAGCAGATCCTGCTGCACACCGGCTGACGAAAGTCGCTTGCGCCAAGCTGGGCGCAGCGCGAGAATGCATACGAATGCACTGAACGACATTCATGCAAGACCAAGGGAGGAAACCAATCATGACCATCAACAGACGTGATTTCACCCTTCGCGCGGCCGGCCTCGGCGCGGCCGCCCTCGCCGGCGGCTCGCTGCTGCCGGCCGGCGCTTCGGCCCAGTCCGCGGCCACCGCCAACCTCAGGCCCGGCAAGCCTTTCGCCGGGCGTGAGCTCAAGGTTCTGTGCGTGGTCGCCACGCAGTTCTCGGCCCATGAGAAGCGTGCTGCCGCCTTCACCGAGGCCACGGGCATCAACGTCAAGTACACCTACATCCCCTTCGCCAACATGCGCGACGCGCTCACCGCCGAGATGATCGGCGGCGCGGGCGGCTTCGATGTTGCCGTGGTCATGGACCAGTGGGTGCCGTCGGTGGTCAACCTGCTCGAGCCCATGGATGGGCGCATCGCCGAGAAGAAGATCGACATCGCCCGCTACCCCAAGGCCTTCCTCCAGCTCGGCGCGGTCGAGGGCAAGCAGCTTGGCCTGCCGACCCGCGCTCATGTCCAGCTGCTGTTCTACCGCAAGGACCTGTTCGCCAAGCACGGCCTCAAGGCGCCCGCCACCTGGGAAGAGGTCATCGCAACGTCCAAGGTGCTGCAGGACAAGGAGCAGATCGCCGGCATCGCCCTGCCATACGGCAAGAACAACGGCCAGAACCTGATGGTCTGGTACAATTTCCTCTGGGGGCGCGGCGCCGATGTGTTCGATGCGCGCGGCATGCCGGCCTTCACCTCGGAGGCCGGCCTCAAGGCCACGCAGGACTATGTCGACATGTTGCGCACCCACAAGGTGACGCCCGCGGCGGCCGTGTCCTTCACCGAGCAGGACGCGGTCAACTCCATGCGCGGCGGCAACTCGGCCATGGTGCCCGTCTGGTGGTGGGTGCGCGGCGTGCTGCTCGATCCGAAGGTGTCGAAGCTGACCCCGGAGCAGGTCGGCTTCGCCCCGATGCCGTCCTATGCGGGAGGGCCGCGCTCCACCTACATCAACAACTGGATCTATGGCCTGACCCGCGCCGGCAAGAACAAGGACGCGGCGATGGAGTTCATCACCTGGGTGACCGAGCCCTCCGTCGAGCGCGACATCCTGGTCGATCCGGCCGAGAACGACGTCGTGGCCGTGCAGTGGTCGAACCTGCGTGATCCGGCGGTCAACCAGCGCTTCGGCGGCATGCACACCTTCGCGGCGGAGGCGCTGCAGAACACCAAGGTGGTGCCCTACACCGCCGACTGGCCGCAGATGATGGAGGCGCTGGAGACGGCGATGTCCGACGCGGCCTCGGGCGGGCGGCCCGTGCCGGAGGCCTTCCGCGCGGC
Organism: Hyphomicrobiales bacterium; assembly: GCA_027489835.1. Lineage (GTDB taxonomy): Bacteria > Pseudomonadota > Alphaproteobacteria > Rhizobiales > Beijerinckiaceae > Allobosea. The sequence goes on along the minus strand of JAIXZF010000030.1, from coordinate 763 downwards.
GGAAGCCACCATCCGCCGCATCGTCCGCCGCGGCTGAGCGACGGCGCGCCGCCAGGCCGGCCCTCGGCCAGGGCGGCGCGCGATCGGACCCCGAATGCCGGATCGCGTCACACGCTACCTGCTGCTGCTGCCGGCCCTGGCGGTCGTGCTGGGCACCACGCTGTGGCCGGTGCTGTCGGCCCTGATGACCAGCTTCCGCGACTGGCGGCTGAAGCGGACCCCGGTGCCGACGCGCTGGGTCGGGTTCGACAATTACGTCATCGCCTTCGAGGAGCCGGAGTTCTGGAACGCGGTGGCGGTGACGGCGACCTTCGTGGCGATCAACGTGACGGTCACGATCCTCGTCTCGCTGCTGCTGGCCCTGCTGCTGCGCCGCGCCGGCGTGCTGCAGAGCCTCACCCGCGCGGTGCTGATCCTCCCCTTCGCCATGAGCCCGGCGCTGATCGGCGTCTCATTCCGCTTCATGTTCAACGGCGAGTACGGCATCTTCGCCAAGGGGCTTGGCTGGCTGTTCCCGCCGCTGGCGGACGTGGTCTGGCTGGCGAGCCCCGGCTACGCCATGGCGGCGCTGGTCTTCTCGGATGTCTGGCACTGGTTCCCCTACCTGACGCTGCTCTTCCTCGGTGGGCTGGCGGCGGTGCCGGTCGAGACGGAGGAGGCCGCGCTGATCGACGGAGCCACGCCCTGGCAGACCATCTGGCGCGTGGTGCTGCCGCAGCTCCGGGGCGTCATCGCCGTCGCCACCGTGTTGAAGACGATCTTC
>JAIXZF010000248.1 GCA_027489835.1 Hyphomicrobiales bacterium | reverse complement strand
TGCTTCCCGCCGCCTGGCGGCCGGACAAGGCGGTGGTGCCCGTCATCCGGCTGCACGGGGCGATCGGCATGTCGTTTCCGACGCAGCAATCGCTGTCGCTGGCCGGCGTCGCCGCGCAGTTGAACGCCGCCTTCGCGGTGAAGGGCGCGCGCGCCGTGGCGCTGTCGATCCGTTCGCCGGGCGGAGCGGCCGTGCAATCGCATCTCATCCATCAGCGCATCCGCGCGCTTGCGGCCGAGAAGAAGCGGCCGGTCTTCGCCTTCATCGAGGATGTAGGGGCATCGGGCGGCTACATGCTGGCCTGCGCGGCGGACGAGATCTTCGCCGACCCGTCCTCGATCGTCGGCTCCATCGGGGTCGTGTCGTCGGGCTTCGGGCTCACCGGGCTGATCGAGAAGCTCGGCGTGGAGCGGCGGCTCTACACGGCCGGTCACTCCAAGGCGATTCTCGACCCCTTCCTGCCGGAGAAGCCGTCCGACGTCGCGCACATGAAGGCGCTGCAGGAGGACGTGCACGCCAGCTTCATCGGGCTGGTGAAGGACCGCAGGGGCAAGCGCCTGAACGGAGCGGACGAGGAGCTGTTCAGCGGCGCGTTCTGGACAGGGCGCAAGGCGAAGGAGTTCGGCCTGATCGACGGGCTCGGCGATCTCAGGTCGGTGATGCGCGAGCGCTTCGGCGAGGATGTCGAGCTCAAGCTGATCCCGGCGCCGGGGCGCGGGGGCCTTTTGCGCCGGCTCCTGCCGGGCGGCCCGCAGTCGGAGGCCGGGATGCCGGCCGGCGGCCTCATCGATGCGAGCCAGCTCATCGGCGCGATCGAGGCCAGGGCGATGTGGTCGCGCTACGGGCTTTGACGTCGACGGAGGGCGCCGCGCCTCGCTCTTGTCATCAGCCTGTCATGGCGTGATGGTGCCGGGAAGGCGCCCGCCAGCGCCGTCGCCGAGTGCCGCCCATGATCGTCGTCCACACGCCCGCCGCCAGCAATGGCGGCCTCGACCGCTTCGTCCTCGAACATGGCGCGCCGATTCCGGCCGACGCGCTCTGGATCGACCTCCTCGAGCCGACGCGGGCCGAGGACCATCTCGTCGAAGCCTACCTGCAGGTCCAGGTGCCGACGCGCGAGGAGATGCGCGACCTCGAGCCGTCCGAGATCATCTACACGGAAGGCGACGCGCGCTACATGACCGCGCGCGTGCTGTGCCATTCGGACACGGAGCAGCCGACGCTGGTGGCGGTCAGCTTCATCCTCACGGCCCGCACGCTCGTGACGTTGCGCTATGACGAGCCGCGCTCCTTCGCCATGTTCGCGCAGCGGGCCGGCAAGCCCGCCGGATGCGGGCATCAACCCGAGGCGGTGCTCGACGGGCTGATCGAGGCGATCATCGACCGGGCGGCGGAGGTGCTGGGCCGCGTGGGCGACCAGATCGACGACCTCTCCCGCTCGGTTTTCGAGCGCGAGACCAACAAGCTCGAGCGCAGCGGCGGCTATCAGGGCGTGATCCGCAAGCTGGGGCGGCAGGCGGCGCTGATCTCCAACGTGCGCGAGAGCATGGTCAGCCTGGAGCGGATGCTGATCTTCCTGCAGGCCAACTCGGTGCGCCCGACCAAGCGCTCGGGCTTCAACGCCGAATGGCGCACGGCCATCCGCGACGTCCAGTCCATCGAGGACCACGCCACCTTCATCAACAACAAGGTGCAGTTCATCCTCGACGCCACGCTCGGGCTCGTCAGCCTGGAGCAGAACAAGATCATCAAGATCTTCTCGGTGGCGGCCGTCATCTTCCTGCCGCCGACGCTGATCGCCTCGTCCTACGGCATGAACTTCAAGAACATGCCGGAGCTCGAATGGAGCTACGGCTATCCGATGGCGGTGGGGCTGATGGTGGCGTCGGCGACGTTCACCTACACCTTCTTCAAGCTCAAGCGCTGGTTGTGACCAGTTCGGCCGTCATGATGCGGTCGATCGCGGCCTGGAGCTCCTGCTTGTCATAGGCCGCCGACAGCATGTCCCCGCCCGACGCGATGAAGGCCGCCGCGCGCGCCAGCAAATTGTGGAAGGCGGCGGAGGCGACGTCGAGGATCGGTATGACGAGCGCCGGATCGGAGCATTCGGCGAGCAGCGTGCGCACGGTGTCCACCAGCTTGTCCATGGCCATGCACAGCGCCTCGAAGGCGCGGCGCGGCTCGTAGTCCAGCTGCTCGTAAGCGAGGAGGGCCATCGGGGCGAGGCTCAGCCGCGAGGCGCGGAAATGCTCGCGGTAGCTCATCGGGCGCCAGCTGCCGAGGTCGAGCGCGGCGTTCGGGTCGCTCCGCGCAAGCTCGATCAGCATCAACGCCTCGCTGAAGCGGTTGAGGTAATCGGTCGACAGGCCGACCCCTCCGAAGTCGAACCCGGAGGCATTTGAGGTTTGAACATTCACGACGCGTCGACCAGGCTCCCATGAGCCGGCTCATTGAAGCATGAAAGCGCAAATATTTGCTTTCGCCGACGGTCGAAAAAGCATGCTGGAGACGTTATTTATCCCGGATGTGTGGACGCTATGCCCTGACCCTGCCGCCCGATGCGGTGCGCGCGCTGTTCGGCTACGCCGGGCGGCCCAATTTTCCGCCGCGCTACAACATCGCGCCGACGCAGCCCGTGCCCGTGGTCCGGCTGGATGAGGGCGCGCGCGCCTTCCTGCTGATGCGCTGGGGCTTCGTTCCGGGCTGGGTCAAGGACCTCAAGGCCTTCCCGCTGGTCATCAACGTGCGCTCGGAGACGGTGCGCGA
>JAIXZF010000032.1 GCA_027489835.1 Hyphomicrobiales bacterium | reverse complement strand
GCGAAGGCGTGGCCGGCAAGTTCGGCCTGCCGTGTGAGGCGGGCGAGGTCGGCGCGTGTCGAGGAAACGGCCATGGCTGAGCCTTTCTGTCCTGAAGCTTGACCATAAACGCCGGCGGTTAAAAAACGTGCCATCAAGCACCCGCATTAGGACAGGGCCCGCGTCCCCGCGGCGGGGGGGGGCTGGCGTCATCGCCTTGTCATGCGAGACTGGTGTCTGCGGCTGGCCGAAAGCGGCGCGCACGAGGGAGAGCGTTCGATGACCGATCATCTGAGCAAATCGCAGGCTGCCGAGGAATCCGAGAACGCCGGCAGCAATCCGTCCGCCAATCCGACCATGGGCGACATCATCGCCCAGCGCCTCGGGCGCAGGGATCTGCTCAAGGGCGCGCTCGCCGTGACCGCGCTCGGCATGACGGCCGCGCCGCTCGCGCTCGCGCTCGCCGCCAGCAGCCAGGTGGCCGCGCAGGGCAGCAATACGACGCCGTCCTTCAACTTCACGGAAATCGAGGCGGGCTCCGACGAGCGCCACCATGTGGCCGAGGGCTACGACGCCGACGTGCTGATCCGCTGGGGCGACCCGGTGCTGCCCGGCGCTCGCGCCTTCGATCCGCAAGCGCAGAACCCCGCCACACAGGCGCGCCAGTTCGGTTACAACAACGATTATCTCGGCTACCTGCCCCTGGACGGCTCGCGGCGGGGGCTTCTGGTGGTGAACCACGAATACACCAACGAGGAGCTGATGTTCCCCTCCCTGCCGGGCCGGCAGGATCTGCGCACCGTCCGCTTCAAGGACATGACGCGCGAGTTGGTGGACATCGAGATGATGGCGCATGGCGGCTCGGTGCTCGAGGTCGCCCGGGGCGCGGACGGCAAGTGGAGCGTCGTGGCCGGCTCTCCCTTCGCCCGGCGCATCACGGCAGAGACCGAGATGGAGATTACCGGCCCCGCTGCCGGCCATGACCGGCTGAAGACCTCCTACGATCCGGCCGGCCGCAAGGTTCGCGGCATGCTCAACAACTGCGCCGGCGCGATGACGCCGTGGGGCACGTGGCTGACCTGCGAGGAGAACGTCAACGGCTACTTCTGGGGCCAGTTGGCGGACACCCATCCCGAGGCCCGGAACTACCGGCGCATGGGCATCCCCGGCAATTGGTACAATTGGGGCCAACATCACGAGCGCTTCGACATCGTGAAAGAGCCGAACGAGGCCAACCGCTTCGGCTGGGTGGTCGAGATCGACCCGCGCGATCCGAACTCCGTGCCGAAGAAGCGCACCGCCATGGGGCGCTTCAAGCATGAGGGCGCGGCCAACATCGTCAACCGCGATGGCCGCTTCGTCGTCTATCAGGGCGACGACGAGCGCTTCGATTATGTCTACCGCTTCGTCACGGCTGCGGCGGTGAACACGGCCACCCCGGCGGCGAACCGCGACATCCTGGACGCCGGCACCCTGTCCGTCGCGCGCTACGACGCAGACGGCACGGGGCAGTGGCTGCCGCTGGTGTTCGGGCAGGGCCCGCTCACGCCGGCCAATGGCTTCAACAGCCAGGCCGACGTCGTGATCGAGTGCCGGCGCGCGGCCGACCTTCTCGGCGCCACCAAGATGGACCGCCCCGAGGACGTCGAGGCCAATCCGAAGACCAACAAGGTCTATGTGATGCTGACCAACAACTCCCGGCGCACGGCGGCGCAGGTCGATGCCGTGAACCCGCGCGCCGAGAACCGCTTCGGCCACATCGTCGAAATGACGCCGCCCGACGGCGACCACGCCGCCGCGACATTCCGCTGGGAGGTCATGCTTCGCTGCGGTGACCCGTCGATCGCGGCGGTCGGCGCCACTTTCAATCCGAACACCAGCAAGGATGGCTGGTTCGGCATGCCCGACAATTGCGCGGTGGACGCGGCGGGCCGGCTCTGGATCGCGACCGACGGCAACGCCCCCTCCAAGACCGGACGCGCAGACGGCATCTGGGCGCTGGAAACCGAAGGGCCGGCACGCGGCACCTCGAAGCTGTTCTACCGCGTGCCCAATGGCGCGGAGATGTGCGGGCCGGAATTGACGCCCGATCTCGAGACCTTCTTCGTCGCCGTCCAGCATCCGGGCGAACCCGACGAGGATGATCCGAACGCCAAACCCGCCACGTTCAACACGCCTTCGACGCGCTGGCCCGACTTCAAGGACGGCATGCCCCCTCGCCCCTCGGTGGTCGCCATCACGCGCCGCGGCGGCGGCAAGATCGCCATGTAAGGACGGCGGCGCACTGTCATGAAGGCGCCACGATCGGGCAGTTAAAACGTTCTTAACGGAATTCGGCGATGATTCGCCGATAGAGCAGAGTGGTCGCGCGGATGTACCGCGATCCCTGCCTTAGGACGGGTGGCCTCACAGCCGCCCGTTTCGTTTTTCGGGGGCTGCGAAGCTGCCCTGCCCTCAGATATGTTTCGATGCGTCCCGCCAGGCGGCGATGAAGCGCCTCGCATTCTGGCCGACCTCGGCCGCCGTGACGCCTGGCTTGTAGAGCGCCGAGCCGATGCCGAAGCCCGCCGCGCCGGCAGAGATGTAAGGGCCCATCGTGTCGGGCGTGACGCCGCCGACGGGCACCAGCAGCGCGCCGGTCGGCAACACTGCGCGCATCGCCTTCAGCACCGGCGGACCCATCATCTCGCCCGGGAACAGCTTGAGCAGATGCGCGCCCGCTTTCAGGGCGGCGAAGGCCTCGCTCGGCGTCGCGATGCCGGGAGCCGAGATCAGCCCGCGCTCCACCGACCGCACGATAACGGCGACGTCCATGTTCGGCGCGACGATCAGGGTTCCTCCGGCCTCCGCCACCTCGTCGACCTGACGCGGCTCGAGCACGGTGCCGGCGCCGATGATCGCATCGTGACCGAAGGCTAGGGCGAGTGCGGCGATGGAGCGAAGCGGATCGGGCGAGTTGAGCGGCACCTCGATGATGCCGAAACCGGCCTCGAGAAGCGCAGCTCCCACAGCCTCGCATTCGTCCGGCGCGATGCCGCGCAGGATGGCGATCAGCGGCATCCGCGCGAGAGCCTCGGCAAGGGTCGGCATGGTCAGGCCTCCTGTGGCGCTAGAAGGGCGAAGGCGGCGATCTGGCCGGCGACGACGGAGCGCTCGGGCGCACGCCTCAATCCGCGGCCGAGCTGGTCGGCGGCGCGGACATAGCGGTCGCAGAGTTCGTCCGACCCCACCACCACGGCTTCCCCATCCTCGGGCAGCGCCTCGCAAAGCTCCGCGCCGATGAGCAGGCCCGACAGGTATTCCCCGAGCTCCGGCGGCGGAAGCCGCTTGAAAAGGCCGAGGGTGCGTGCGCCGAAGATGGCGTTGAGCAGTCCGCCCGCGCTGGACACGGAGCGCGACGCCGCGACCCCGCGGGCGAAGCCCTCGCCGTTCGGTTGGCCGTCCTCCATCAGGCGCCCGAGAATGGTGTGGCCCTTGAGCGCGGCGAAGACCTCGCCGGTCATGAAGCTTCGGAAACCCTTCAGCGCGCTGTCCGAGACGGCCACGGCCTTGGAGTGCGTGCCGGGCATGATGAAGGTCCCCTCCGACAGGCCCAACAGGTCGAGCGCGCCGAAGATCTGCGTCTCCTCGCCCCGCATCACGTCGGGCATGCCACCGGGCGGGTCCTGCATGACGCCGGGCAGGAGCGCGATGGGACCGAGGCCAGGCTCGCGCCAGCGCAGCGCTCCTTGGACGATGTCGGCGAGCGTGGCGGGGACGCTGGCATAGGGCGCTTCCTTCCAGCCCTGCCTGCTGCCGATCATGCCGGACATGACAATGGGCAAACCCGCAGCCTCGGACGGCAGGAAGCCGATGAGCGTGCGCAGCACGCCGGCATGCTGGCCGGGCTCGACGGTCAGGATGCCGCGAGCCGCCTCGTGCTCGGCCGTCACCTGTGCGGACTTGACGAGATAGGCCCGGAACGAGCTGGTGCCCCAGTCGATGGCGACGAAATCGGTCAAGGGAGCCTCCTGCACACGGCGCGCCGCCACGACCCCGCCACAGCCTGTTCACGTTTCATATCGGTTATCCTGACCTGGCGTGGCATACACTGTGCTCTCTCGAATCAACTGGCGGCAATGATGGACAACGATCTTTTTGGCGGGAGTGAAGCGGAGAAGCCGAAGGCGGCCGAAAGGCCTGCTTCCGCGCGCGCTCCCGCGCCGCCGAAGGCCGCGTCCAAACCGCCCGCGAGCGCCGGCACGCCGGGTGAAGCCGGCTACAACGCATCCGACATCGAGGTGCTCGAAGGGCTTGAGCCCGTCAGGCGACGGCCGGGCATGTACATCGGCGGCACTGACGAGAAGGCCCTTCACCACCTTTTCGCCGAGGTCATCGACAACTCGATGGACGAGGCGGTGGCCGGCCATGCCAGCTTCATCGAGGTCGAGCTGGACGAAGGCGGCTTCCTCACAGTGACCGACAACGGCCGCGGCATCCCGGTCGATCCGCATCCGAAATTTCCCGGCAAGTCGGCGCTCGAGGTCATCATGACCACGCTGCATGCCGGCGGAAAGTTCGATTCCAAGGTCTATGAGACATCCGGCGGCCTGCACGGCGTCGGCATCTCCGTGGTGAACGCGCTGTCGGACGTGCTCGAGGTCGAGGTGGCGCGAGGCCAGACCCTCTACCGGCAATGCTTCTCGCGCGGGCATGCGCAGGGCGCCATCGAGACGCTTGGCCGCGTCCAGAACCGGCGTGGCACCAGGGTGCGCTTCCACCCCGACGCGCAGATCTTCGGAGCGGGCGCCCGCTTCGACCCGGCGCGGCTGTTCCGTATGTCGCGCTCGAAGGCCTATCTGTTCGGCGGCGTCGAGATCCGCTGGAAATGCGCGCCAGCCCTCCTGGAGGGGCGCGACGTTCCGCCCGAGGCGCTGTTCCGGTTTCCGGGCGGGCTGAAGGACTACATGGCGCGCGACATCGAGGGGAAGGACCTCGTCGTCGACAACATCTTCTCGGGCAAGATCCAGAAGACCGGCGGCCATGGCTCTCTCGAATGGGCCATCGCCTGGCTCGCGACGGGCGAGGACGGCTTTTCCTCGAGCTACTGCAACACGATCCCCACGCCCGAAGGCGGCACGCATGAGCAGGGCCTGCGCGTCGCGCTGCTGCGCGGGCTCAGGGACCATGCCGAACGCATCGGCCAGTCCAAGCGCATGGCCAGCGTCACCAGCGACGACGTGATGGCGACCTGCGCGGCCATGCTCTCCGTGTTCATCCGCGAGCCCGAGTTCCAGGGTCAGACCAAGGACAAGCTCGCCACGCTGGAAGCGGCGCGTATCGTCGAGAATGCCGTGCGCGACGGCTTCGACCACTGGCTTGCTGCCTCGCCCCAGCAGGCGGGCAGGCTGATCGACTGGACGGTCGACCGCGCCGAGGAGCGGCTGCGCCGCCGTCTCGACAAGGAGGTCTCGCGCAAGACCGCGACGCGCAAGCTGAGGCTGCCGGGCAAGTTGGCCGACTGCTCGAACGCGGGCGCCGCTGGCTCGGAGCTGTTCATCGTCGAGGGCGACTCGGCCGGGGGCAGCGCCAAGCAGGCGCGAAACCGCGCCAATCAGGCCGTTCTGCCGCTCAGGGGCAAAATCCTCAACGTGGCGAACGCGACGCGCGACAAGTTGAGCGCCAACCAGCAATTGCAGGACCTCGCGCTGGCGCTGGGCTGCGGGCTGGGCTCACATTATCGCGACGATGAGCTGCGCTACGACAAGATCATCATCATGACCGACGCCGACGTGGACGGAGCGCACATCGCGTCCCTGCTGGTGACGTTCTTCTGGCGGCAGATGCCCAAGCTGATCGACAAGGGGCATCTCTATCTGGCGATCCCGCCGCTCTACAAGCTCAGCCTCGGCGGCAAGACCGCGTATGCGCGCGACGATGCCCACCGCGACGAGCTGATCGCGTCGCTGTTCAAGGGCAAGAAGCCAGAGATCGGACGCTTCAAGGGCCTTGGCGAAATGATGCCCGCTCAGCTCAAGGAAACCACGATGGACCCGAAGGCGCGCACGCTCCTGAAGGTCGTGGTTGAGCATGACGCCCGCGAGGAAACGGCCGACACCGTGGAGCGGCTGATGGGCAACAAGCCCGAGGCGCGGTTCCTGTTCATCCAGGAACGGGCCGCCTTCGCAGGCGATCTCGTCGACATCTGACAGGGTCGAAGTCGGAGCGCATCGGCCGCGGCGCGCCGTCGCGGCACGGGGCGTGATACGTTTTCGCGGCATCCTTGCCGGCGTTCGCGCGTTCTCAAGGATTCCGGCCGCGTGGCCGAACGCCAAGGAGACGCGCTCATGTCGCATCATCACCCCCATCGCCGCTCCCGTGTCGGGATCATGCCGTTGCTGCTGCTGGGCGGGGCCGTCTATGCGCTGACCCGGCCGCGCAAGACGTCGACGAACGGCGACAGCGCACGCGAAGGGGACAACCGCGCAGCCCAGCGCGCTGGCTCGGGCAGCGATGCGATGGACGGCACAAGCGGCGAAGTCACTCCCGCCCGGCAGGCCAACGAAGAGTTGCAGCGCAATGCCCGCAAGGCGATGCGGATGAAGGAGGACAGCGACAGGGCGGCGCCGCACATTCCTGAAAGCCGGACGGCGCATGACGGCATGCACAACAACCCCAACCGCGACGTCGCGCGGTCAGGTGCGCTGGAGGCGGACGGCTTCCGGCCCGGCATGGGCCGCGGAGGCATGGCGCGCTGACGCGCCCGCCTAGCCAGGCGTCCGTCCCAGCCGCAGCGAGTGCCGTCATGAGCCTGCAGATTCCCGTGACGTCCGATGCCGTCATCGGCCATGACGCCGCTGGCGGCGTCATCGAAATCGGAGGTGACTTCGCCTATCAGCGCCACGCCATCGTCAACACGATGCTGGTGGGCACGGCCGAGGCCTGGGTGCTGGTGGATGCCGGCATGCCATGGTCCGCGTCATCTATCGTCGAGGCCGCGGAGGCCCGGTTCGGACCGGGAGCGCGGCCTCGCTGCATTTGGCTGACCCATGGCCATTTCGACCATGTCGGCGCTCTCAAGGCCCTGGCACACCAATGGAATGTTCGCGTCTACGCCCATCCCCTCGAACATCCGTTCCTTAACGGCAGCCATCGCTATCCGCCGCCGAAGCCCCGGCTTGCCGACGGGTTGATGAGCCTGCTCTCTCCCCTCTATCCGCGCGCGCCGCTCGACCTCGGCTCCCATCTCAAGCCGCTGCCGCCTGACGGCGCCGCGCCCGACCTCGATGGCTGGCGATGGATTGCCACGCCGGGCCATTCGCCCGGCCATGTGTCGTACTGGCATCCCGCCACAAGGCGGCTGATCGCCGGCGACGCCTTCGTCACCACCGGGCAGGAATCGGCCTATCAGGTGGCGCGGCAGACGCCGCAGCTGCACGGGCCGCCCCGCTACTTCACGCCGGACTGGACTGCGGCCGAGGCCTCGGTGAAGGCGCTTGCGGCCCTCGACCCGGAGATGGCCGTGACTGGCCATGGCCGGGCCCTTGGCGGCCCCGCATTCAGGGAAGCGCTCCTGAAGCTGTCAGCCGACTTCGGCGCCGTCGCGCGTCCCTGACGCCGCTCACCAATCCTTTACCACGACGCGCGATCATATGCCTGGCGGTCATGGGGACCGGAGGCGGATCATGTCTGGTTTGAAGGGGTTCCTGGGAGCTTTCGCGCGCGATGAACGCGGCACGATGGTGTCGGACATCGGCAAGGCCGTCATCGCGATCGTCTTCCTCTCGGTCATCGCGGCGCATGTGATGAGCAACCGCATCGAAGCGAACGAGAAGCACCTGATGGCCGCGATGTCCGGAACGGCAGCCAGCAAGGGCCTCGACGCCAGCCCGACCGGATCTCTGGCCCGCGACGTCAGCGCCGTCCGCATCGAACCCTGCGTGCTGCCGCCCAAGCGCTGAACACGCGCAACGTCAGGCTGCCAGCCAGGCCTCCAGCTCACGGCTGACGATCTCGGGCTGTTCGAGCGTCGCGAGATGCCCGCATGCAGGCACCGTCACCAGCCTCGCTCCGCGAAGCGCGCCAGCGATGTCGTGCGCTTCGGCAGGCGGCGTCAGGATGTCGAGCTCGCCGACAAGGACCAGCGAAGGGACGTCGACCGTCGACAGGACCGGACGCGAATCCGGCCGGGCCATGATAGCGCGCTGCTGGCGTTCGAACGCATCGGGGCCTGTATCGGCCGCCATGCGCCGGACGATGGTGCCCAGCGCCTGATCCCTCCGGCGATCCGGCGCAACAAGCCGCGGCCAGAGCATCGCCATGGCACGGTCGAACTGCCCGCCCTGCGCGAGGGCGATCAGCTCCAGCCGGGGCGCGTTGGTCTCGGGCGTGGCAGGCTTGGCGGAGGTGTCCAGCAGAGCCAGGCGGCTGACACGGCCCGGCGCGCGCCGCAACACTTCGCAGGCAACATATCCGCCCATGGAAAGCCCGCACAGCGCGAAACGCGGGGGAGCGGCGGCCAGCAGGCGCTCCGCCATGCCGCCCAAGGTGTCGTCGAGACGCTGCTCGGCTACCAGCACCATCCGGCCGGTGGACAGTGCGGTGAGTTGTGGGCCGAAGAGCTCGGCGGTACAGGCGAGGCCCGGCACAAGAACCAGTGGCTCATTCACGGCACATCTCCGGGCAAATCACGTTCTTCGTTGACATTTCCGGGGTTTTGCAGCAAGTCCGACCTCGTCCGTGGGCGCGCAGGATTCAAGCCGCGCCATCGGTCGTTGCGTCCGAAGGCTGGCCGCCAGCCTTCGCGAGACTCAGCGACAACAGTCAATCGCGCCGCGCCTTCCGCG
>JAIXZF010000462.1 GCA_027489835.1 Hyphomicrobiales bacterium | reverse complement strand
GAGACGGTCGCGATGACCTCGCCGGTGTTGACGTCGAGGATCGCGCCGGCAGCCGCTTTGGCCTTGAACTTGGCCATGGCGGTGGCGAGTTCGTCGCGCAGCGCGTGCTGGACGCGCAGGTCGATCGAGAGATGGACGGGCTTGAGCTCCTTCGAGGTGGCGTTGATGCCGGCGCCCGTCGGGTCGGTCAGGCCCTTCTGGTCGATCCACTTCTCGATGCCGGCGATGCCGATGTTGTCGATGTTGGCGAAGCCGAGCACATGGGCCGCGGCGAAGCCGTTCGGATAGACGCGCTTGTTCTCCGGCACAAAGCCGACGCCGGGGATGCCGAGGCGGTGGACCTCGGCCTGCTGGCGCGGCGTGACCTCGCGCTTGACCCAGACGAAGCCGCGGCGGCGCTCGAAGCGGTCGCGCAGCTCCTTGGCGTTCAGCTCCGGCAGCACGGCGGTGAGCAGCTCGACCGCCTCGTCCTTGTCGATGATCTTGCGCGGCTCGGCGAAGATGGAGACGCTGCGCACGTCGGTCGCCAGCACCTCGCCATTGCGGTCCACGATGTCGGGCCGCGCGGCGGATGTGGCGTCGGCTGTGGCGCGGCGAAGGCCAACGGGCTCGTCGGGCGCGACCGCGAGATAGACGAGCCGGCCCGACAGCGTGAGGAACAGGCCAGAGAACGCCAGGATCACGAGCCCGACGCGCGCCTCGCTCTTGCCGCTGCTCATCGAGAACAGGCTGCGCAGGAAGCCGCCCAGGCCCAGCCTGCGAGCGGGAACCGGAGCGTGGGGGGCGGCGTCGGTGGTCATGTTCGTCATCTCGTCACTGGACCGGCGTCGGATCGGCGGGAAGGGCCATCGGCTTCAAGGCAGGCTCATTGCGGCCGCTGCGGCGGGCGCGGCGCGGGCTGCGCGGGGCCGGTCGACGGCTTCGGAATGCTGGCCGTGGGGATGTCCGTCAGCAGGCCGAGGGATTCCAGCTTCTGGCCGATGCCGTCGACCTTGGGGCCCTTGTTGGGGATGTCGGCGAAGCGGACGAGCTGCGTGCCCGACAGGGGCTGCAGGGCAAGGTGACGGTCCGCCAGCATCTGCAGGCGGTCCGGCCGGTTGAGCAGCTGCCACTCGGCCTTCAGGACCGCGATGGCTTCGCGCTCCTTCTGGGCGCGTTGCTTGAGCTTGGCCAGCTGCTCGCCGTGATACAGCGTCTCGTACTTGATCGAGTAGGCGTAGGTCGCCGAGGAGATCAGCGCGCCGATGGCGACCACGTGGAACAGCTTGATCATCGACGCCCCCGACGTTCGACACGCTCGCCCTGCGGCCTGCCGGTCCTCGCCTTCGGGCGAGGCTGCCGGTCCGGCAGCTCGGCCAACGCGCTGACCTCTCCATCCATGGCGCGCGCTGCGGCGGATGTGCGCTCCGCGACCCTGAGCTTGGCGGACCGGGCGCGCGGATTGGCGGCGAGTTCGGCCGCTCCCGGGGTCACCACGCCGCGATGCACGAGGTTGAAGGTGGGCTCGTCATGATCGAGGCGCGGCTCGAAGCGGGAGAAGCCCCCGCCGGCGCGGCCCGAGCGGCGCTGCAGGAAATGCTTGACGATGCGGTCCTCGAGCGAATGGAAACTGACCACGGCCAGCCGGCCGCCGGGCTTGAGCGCCTGCTCGGCGCCATGCAACGCGCGCACGAGTTCGCCCAGCTCGTCGTTGACCGCGATGCGCAGCGCCTGGAAAGTCCGCGTGGCGGGGTTGATGCCGCCGGGCTCGGCCCTGACCACGCTCGCGACGATCTCGGCCAGCCGCCTTGTCGTGGTGATCGGCGCGAGCCGGCGCGCCTCGAGGATGGCGCGGGCGACGGCGCGGGAGCGCCGCTCCTCGCCGTAATGGAAGATGATGTCCGCGAGTTCGGCTTCCTCCGCCTCGTTGACGAGATCGGCGGCGCTGCGGCCCGTGGCCGCCATGCGCATGTCGAGGGGCCCGTCGAAGCGGAAGGAGAAGCCGCGTCCCGGCTCGTCGAGCTGCATGGACGACACGCCGATGTCGAGCACAATGCCATCCAGCGGCGCGAAGCCGGCCGTTGCCGCCTCCGCCGCAAGGTCCCCGAAGGTCGCCTCGACCAGCTTCAGCCGCCCCTGCGCCTCCTCGACGAGGCCGTAGCCTGCCAGGATCGCGGTCGGGTCGCGGTCGAGCGCCATCACATCCACGCCGGGAGCGGCAGCGAGGATGGCGCGGGTGTAGCCGCCGGCGCCGAATGTGCCGTCGAGGATGCGGGCTCCGGCCTTGATCGCCAGGGCGTCCACCGCCTCGGCCAGCAGCACGGGCGCGTGGCGGGCCGGTCCGCCAGCGACAGGGTCATGCCCCTTGCCGCGGCCCGTCACGACGCCGGACCTTCGGAACGCCACTGCCTGCCGAGACTGGATTTGAGCTGCCGGAGCTTGCCGCGCGCCTCCTCCAGATGCGCCCGGAACCTCGCGGGCTCCCAGATCTGGAACTTCGGGCCAAGGCCGACGAAGGTCGCCTGATCGGTGATCCCGGCATACGCCTTCAGGCTGTCTGTGAGCTGCACACGGCCCTCCGGATCGATCTTCAGCACCTCCGAGACGCCGAGCAGCGCCGTCGAGAGATGATCCCGCTCGTCCGAATAGGGCGGCAGCGTCGACAACAGGCCTTCGATCTCGCCGAGCAGGGCGTTCCCGCCCGCATCGAGAGCCGTCATGTCCAGAGCCGGATGAATGTAGAGGCCCTCGAACCCGTCGCGCGACAGCACCGTCCGGAAGGTGGCCGGGATCGACACGCGACCCTTGGCGTCCAGCCGATGGGTGAAGTTCGACACAAAGCGGTCCATGGACCAGACGCTCACCGACACCACACACGACGCGGCCCAACGCAACCCGCGCGCCCCTGTCCGTGAGCGGCCGCGGCCCCGCCACAGAGCCGCCATGCCCACCGAACGCCATCCCGCCGTCGGCTGGTCCGCTGGCCTCCGCCCGGAATCCAGCCGCTCGAAAGACCCGACAAGGGTCCGCTTCGCACGGGATGATTTGGGATAGCATGGGCATTTATGGGCGTCAACGCGAAGCGGGAGGGCGGCGAAGGCTCGGGGATTCAAGAGCGCATGACACACCGTTAGGGTTAAGGAAGCATGAGCGGGACGCCTGCCGCGGCTGCGAAGGCAGATGGCGGCGATGCGCGTGGCGGCCTTGCAAAGCAGGGCCCGAACGCACAGCATCGCCGCAAAAAGGGGAGGCAGGAATGGCGTCGAGGATCGATCTTCAGGGGCGGGTGGCCATCGTCACGGGCGGCGCGCGCGGCATCGGCGAGGCGACCGCCAGGCGCCTGCTCGCGTCGGGGGCGGAGGTCGCGCTGTGGGACCGCGATGCCGACCGCCTGCGCGAGGCCGAGGCGGATCTCGCCCGGCTCGGGACGGTTTCCGGCCATGTCGTCGAATTGACCGAGGAAGCCTCGGTCGAGGCGGCCACGAAAGCGACCGAGGCGCGGCATGGCCGCATCGACATCCTCGTCAACAATGCCGGCATTACCGGCGGCAACGCCAAGACCTGGGAACTGGAGCCGGCGGTTTGGCGGCAGGTGGTCGAGGTCAACCTGATAGGCCCCTATCTCGCCTGCCGGGCCGTCGTTCCGCGCATGCTCGCGCGTGGCTATGGCCGCATCGTCAGCATCGCTTCTGTGGCTGGAAAGGAAGGCAACCCGAACGCCTCGCATTACTCGGCGTCGAAGGCCGGG
>JAIXZF010000246.1 GCA_027489835.1 Hyphomicrobiales bacterium | reverse complement strand
GGCGACCAGATGGGCCGGGCCGTAGAGGTCGCGCAGAACCGCCTCCAGCAGTTCGGCGCGTTGCGCCACGCCGGCTTCGATGGCCCGCCACTCGTCTTCCGCGATGGGCAGCGGCATGTGGCTCATCGGCCAGGGCCGCTCGCTCGACAGCATGTCGTCAAGCGCCGACTCGGCCCTGATGCGGTAGGACACGCCCGCATCGCTCAGATGGCGGTCCGCGATCGCGATGCGGCGCGTCAACTCGTCCTGCGACAGCGAGGTCCATTCCTCGATGAGCTGGCGCCATTGCGGCCTGATCTCGCCGTCGGCCGCCATCATTTCGTCGTGCACGCCCGGCAGCGGCCGATATCCCGAGAGCAGCCGCTCGCGGCGGCCGGCCTTCTGGCGTTGCGATTCGGCGGGCTTCGACCTCGGCATGCCGGATTAAGTTCCGAACGGCCGGCGCAGATCAAGCGTCAGGGGGAATTCGCCTGTGATCTCTGGAGGCGGCGGCGCGAGCAGGCCCGGGCTGTGGCCCATGGCCTCGAAGCGCGCCAGCCGCCGCGCCTCGGCCTCGTAGGAATTCACGGGCAAGGTGTCATAGCTGCGCCCGCCGGGATGGGCGACGTGGTAGACGCAGCCCCCGACCGAGCGCCCGGCCCAGCTGTCGATGATGTCGAATGTCAGGGGCGCGTGCACGGGAATGACGGGGTGAAGCCCGGCCGCGGGCTGCCACGCCTTGTACCGGACGCCGCCGACATAGGCCTCGCTGCCAACCGGCGTCAGCGGAACGCGGCGGCCATTGCAGGTGATGACATGACGGCCGGGCACGAAGCCCGTGGCCTTGACCTGCAGGCGTTCGACCGAGCTGTCGACATAGCGGACGGTGCCGCCGATGGCGCCCGTCTCGCCCATGACATGCCAGGGCTCCAGCGCCTGACGAAGTTCCAGCGTGACGCCGCCATGGCTTACCTCGCCATAGAACGGGAAGCGGAACTCGTGCTGGGCCTGGAACCAGACCGGATCGAAGGCATAGCCGGCGTGGCCGAGGTCGGCGAGCACGCCAGTGAAGTCGGCGCGCACGAATTCGGGAAGCATGAAGCGGTCGTGCAGCGCCGTGCCCCAGCGAACGAGGGAGCCTTGCTGCGGCTCCCGCCAGAACCAGGCGACGAGGGCGCGCACCAGCAATTGCTGGGCGAGGCTCATGCGCGCATCGGGCGGCATCTCGAAGGAGCGGAACTCGACGAGGCCGAGCCGGCCGGTAGGGCCATCGGGCGAATAGAGCTTGTCGATGCAGATCTCGGAGCGGTGGGTGTTGCCGGTCACGTCGATCAGAAGGTTGCGGAACAGCCGGTCGACCATCCACGGCGCGACGTGACCCTCGCCCGGCTTCGGCACATGCGCCATGGCGATCTCGAGCTCATAAAGCCCGTCATGGCGCGCCTCGTCGACGCGCGGCGCCTGGCTGGTCGGGCCGATGAACATGCCCGAGAACAGGTAGGAGAGCGACGGGTGTCGCTGCCAGTAGAGAACGAGGCTCTTGAGCAGGTCCGGCCGGCGCAGGAAAGGGCTGTCGGGCGGCGTGGCGCCGCCGATCACCACATGGTTGCCGCCGCCCGTGCCGGTGTGGCGGCCATCGACCATGAACTTGTCGCAGCCGAGCCGGGACTGGCGGGCATCCTCGTAGAGCCCGCGGGTGATCGCAACGGCCTCGTCCCAGCTTCTGGCGGGCTGGACGTTGACCTCGATGACGCCGGGGTCGGGCGTGACCTTGATGACCTCAATGCGTGGATCGTACGGCGGCGCATAGCCCTCGATGTGGACGGCAAGCCCGGTGGCCTTGGCCGCCGCCTCGACCGCCGCCAGTAGGTCTAGATAGTCCTCGACCTTCTCGACGGGGGGCATGAACACGCAGGGCACGCCGTCGCGCATCTCGACCGACAGCGCCGTGCGGACGCTTTCGGCCTCGAGGTCCTGCTCGACGCGGTCCTGCCGCTGCACGGCGCTGGACTCAGACGCGATGAAGCTGAGCGCGGCGCCGGCCTCGGGCGTCATGCCGCCGACGGCGCCAAGCCCGTGGGCGGCATCCGGCGCGGGCAGCGGCGGGCGCGGCTCCAGCGGGTCCTGCGGATGCACATGCGGATAGGCCGAGGGCGGAATCCAGGGCAGCGAGCCGAGCGGCAGCCTGTAGCCGACGGGCGAATCGCCCGGCACGAGAAAGAGCTTGCCGCGCCTGAGGCCCCAGCGCTCGGAGCGCCAGCGCCGGTCCGCCGCCTGAGACTGCCAGCGCTGCACCGGCAGCACATAGCCCGAGGCCGCGTTCAGCCCGCGCTCGAAGGTGCGCACCATACGGGCGCGTTCCTCGGGGTCGGCCAGCTTGGGATTCATCGGATCGACATTGGGTGGCAGCTGGCCTTCCTTCAGAACCCAGTGGGCCGGGTCCTCGAAGGCGGGCAGGACAAAATCCATGTCGAGGCCGAGATGGCGCGCGACATGGGTGGCAATGGCTTTCGCAGGGCCGGATTCGGCGCTCGCCTTCTGCGGCGCTTTCGGCTCCGGCGCGATCAGGTTCATGTCGGACCAGATCGGCTTGCCGTCCTTGCGCCAGTAGAGGCCGAAGGCCCAGCGCGGCAGCGTCTCGCCCGGATACCATTTGCCCTGCCCATAATGCAGGAAGCCGCCGGGGGCGAAGCGCTCGCGCAGCTTGCGGATCAGCACATCGGCGCGGCCGCGCTTGCTTGGGCCGACGGCGGCGGTGTTCCACTCCTCGCCCTCGTAATCGTCGATGGAGACGAAGGTGGGCTCGCCGCCCATGGTGAGGCGCACATCCTGCGCGACGAGATCCTCGTCGACCCTGCGGCCCAGCGCGTCGAGCCTGTCCCAAGCCTCGTCCGAGAAGGGCAGCGTGATGCGCGGCGCCTCGCGCACGCGGGTCACCGTCATGTCGAACGCGAAGCTGGTCTCGGCGAAGGTGAGGATGCCGCCGCTGACCGGCGCGGCCGAGCGGTAATGCGGCGTTGCGGCGACCGGGATGTGCCCTTCCCCGCAGAGCAGGCCCGAGGTCGGGTCCATGCCGATCCAGCCTGCGCCGGGAATGTAGACCTCGGCCCAGGCGTGAAGGTCGGTGAAATCCTTGTCCGTGCCGCGCGGGCCTTCGATCGGGTCGATGTCGGCGGTGAGCTGGATCAGGTAGCCGGAGACGAAGCGCGCGGCGAGGCCGAGATGGCGGAGCGTCTGCACCAGCAGCCAGCCCGAATCCCGGCACGAGCCCGAAGCCAGTTCGAGCGTCTGCTCCGGGGTCTGCACGCCGGG
>JAIXZF010000278.1 GCA_027489835.1 Hyphomicrobiales bacterium | reverse complement strand
GTCGGCGGCCCGCTTGGCGCGCTCATCGGCGCGCTGGCGGGGCATCTGCTGATCGACCGGGATGGCGGGCTGTTCGGCACGCCTGACCGGGGCGTGGTCTTCACCACGGGGCTGGTGGCTCTGCTGGCCAAGATGGCCCGCTCGGACGGCGTCGTGACGCGCGACGAGGTGGCGGCGTTCCGCAGCGTCGTCCGGATCGACGACGCCGATGCCGGTCGCGTGCAGGCGCTGTTCGACCTCGCCAAATCCACGACCGCCGGCTTCGATGCCTATGCGCGGCAACTGGCGGAGCTGTTCGCCGACGAGCCGGCGCTGCTCGAGGACGTGCTGGACGGGCTGTTCCACGTCGCGGCCGCGGACGGCGTGCTGCACGAGGCCGAACGGGACTACCTCGCGCAGGTGGCCGGCATCTTTTCGCTCGACGCAGCGCAGTTCGCGCAGATCGAGGCGCGGCATGTGCACAGGGCCGACGATCCCTACGTGGCGCTGGGCGTCTCCCGCGACGCGCCTCTGGCCGATATCCGTGCCGCCTGGCTGAAGCTGGTGGCCGAGCACC
Source organism: Hyphomicrobiales bacterium (assembly GCA_027489835.1). Taxonomy (GTDB): domain Bacteria; phylum Pseudomonadota; class Alphaproteobacteria; order Rhizobiales; family Beijerinckiaceae; genus Allobosea. The sequence continues at coordinate 7,706 of JAIXZF010000278.1, read as the reverse complement.
ATCCCGACCGCGCCATCGCCAGGGGGCTGCCGGCCGAGGCCGTCGCCATCGCCACTGAGCGGCTTCAGGCGCTCAATGGCGCCTGGCGGCGCATCCAGGCCGAACGTGACGCTGCACCGCCGCGCACGCTGACTGGCTCGACGGGCTGAACACGGTGGCCCTGCCCGATCCTGACAGCCCCTTCGCGGCGAAGGTCTTCGCCTCGCCGAACCATGGACCGCGCAAGCACGCGGATGGGAGCGAGGGCCGGCGGCCCGACATGCTGATCCTGCACTACACCGGCATGCCGGACAGCGGCGCCGCGCTGCAATGGCTATGCAATCCCGTTTCCAGCGTCTCCTCGCATTACTTCGTGTTCGAGAACGGCCATACGCTGCAGCTCGTGCCGGAGGAGCGGCGCGCCTGGCATGCCGGCGTCTCGCATTGGCGGGGCGAGACCGACATCAACTCATGCTCGATCGGCATCGAGATCGCCAATCCCGGCCATCCCGGCGGCATGCCTGCCTATCCCGACGCGCAGGTTGCGGCGGTGATGCAGCTCGGCCGCGACATCTGCGGGCGCTGGTCGATCCCCGCCGAGCGCGTGCTGGCCCATTCGGACGTCGCGCCGGGGCGCAAGATCGACCCGGGCGAGAATTTTCCCTGGCGGCGCCTGGCGGAAGCCGGCGTCGGACTGTGGATCCACCCCGCGGCTATCCGCGACGGGCGGCACTTCACGCGCGGCGAGAGCGGCGCGCCCATCGAGGCGCTGCAGGCGATGTTCGCGATGTTCGGCTACGGCATGCCGGTCAGCGGCGTCTTCTGCGAGAAGACCGAGGCCGTCGTCGCCGCCTTCCAGCGGCACTGGCGGCCCGAGCGCGTCGACGGCGTGGCCGACGCGTCCACCATCACCACGCTCCGCGACCTGATCGCCGAGACACAGGCTGCCGCCAACATTGCGTAAATGTAATCTGCGCCGAGGCTCCGCCCGGCGGTGAACGGTGGTATCGTGCGCATGCTCCGGGCTTCGCCGGGGTTGAGCGAGGTTCCCGCTTGAGACGTTGGCTCTGGCCTTCGGCCCTGCTTGTCATCCTGGTCGCCGGCGTGGGCGGCTATGCCTTCACGGTCTCCGGATCGTCGCGGAACGACCCGCCCTGGCGCTTCGCCACGGCCGATCGCGGCCCGATCGTGGCGGCCGTCCGCGCCACAGGCACGCTGACGCCGGTTTCCACCGTGCTTGTCGGCTCGCAGCTTTCGGGCCTGATCGTCGAGATCCTGGTCGACTTCAATTCACAGGTGAAGGCCGGGCAGGTGGTGGCCCGCCTGTTCTCCGAGCAGATCAAGGCGCGGCGCGACGGGGCCGCCGCCGAGCTCGCGGCGGCGGAGGCCGACCTCGGCGTCAAGCGCGCGCAGCTCGACCGCGCCCGCGCCAGCCGCGCCCGCGCCGACGCCAACCTGCGCGACATCGCCGCCCAGCGCGACCGTGCGATGTCGACGCTGGCGGAGAACCGGCGCACGCTCGAGCGGCAGAGCGACCTGTTCAAGACCGGCTCGGGGTCGCGCGCGGTCTATGACGCCGCGCAGACGCAGGTCGACGTGCAGACCTCCCAGCTTGCCTCGGTCGACGCCCAGAACGCCTCTGCCCGCGCCGAGATCGTCGGGCTCGAGGCCGACATCGCGCTGGCCACGGCGCAGGTCGCGGCGTCGGGCGCCGTGGTCAGCCAGAGGCGCGCGCGCCTGCGGGAGATCGAGATCGACCTCGCCAATACGGAAATCCGCTCGCCAGTGGACGGCGTGGTGGTGCAGCGGCAGATCGAGCTCGGGCAGACGGTGGCCGCCTCGCTCTCCGCCCCGACGTTGTTCACCATCGCGCAGGACCTGCGCGAGATCGAGATTTACGCCAATGTGGACGAGGCGGATGTCGGCCGGATCAGGCCGGGCCAGCGGGTGACGTTCTCGGTCAACGCCTATCCCAACCGCAGCTTCGAGGGCTCGGTGAAGCTGGTCAGGCTCGGCGCCCAGACCGTCCAGAACGTGGTGACCTACACCGGCATCATCACGGTGCAGAACCAGGATCTGGCGCTGCTGCCCGGCATGACGGCCAACCTTCAGGTCATCACCGACGAGCGGCAGGACGCGCTGCGCGTTCCGAACGCGGCGCTGCGCTTCAAGCCCGCGACCGGCGCGCTCGCCGTCGCGTCCGCTGGCGGCGCCGCACCGGAGGAGCCCAATCCCTTCGCCCAGGGCGGCGGGGGCGGCCAGGGCGGCGGCGCCCGCGCGGCGCAGGCCTTCCGGGAGCGGCTCGTCAACGATGTCAAGCCGACGCCAGAGCAAATGGCGGCGATCGACGCCATCCTTGCCGAGAGCCGCGAGCGGATGCGCGCCGAGCGGCAGGGCGCGAGCCCCGAGGAAATCCGCCGCAACGCGCAGACGATGCGCCGCGAGAACAACCGCAGGATCGCGGAGGCGCTCGACCCGGAGCGGCGGGCGCGCTTCGAGAAGGCGATGCAGGAGGCGCAGGCCCAGGGCCGCCAGCGCCAGCGCGAGTGGACGCCGGGGCGCGTGCACGTGCTCGGCGCGGACGGGTTGCCGCGCCCCATCGAGCTCAGGCTCGGTGTCGGCGACGGCGCGGTCACCGAAGTGGTGGGCGGGGATTTGGCGGCCGGGGCGAACCTGATCGTGGGCGGAGGCCCGGCCCGGCCGCCTCAGGCGCCGCCGGGAGGGCCGCGCGGGCCGCGGCTGTTCTAGCGATGGCGCTGATCGAAACGCGCGGGCTTTCGCGCTTCTACGAGCTCGACGCAGGGCGCGTGGTCGCGCTCGACGGCGTCGACCTCGACATCGAGACGGGCGACATGGTGGCGATCATGGGCCCGTCGGGCTCCGGCAAATCGACCCTGATGAACCTGATCGGCTGCCTCGACCGGCCGAGCGCGGGGACTTACCGGCTCGACGGGGTGATGGTGGACCGGCTCGACGCGGACGGCCTCGCCGCCCTGCGCAACCAGAAGATCGGCTTCGTTTTCCAGCAGTTCAATCTGCTGCCGCGCGCCGACGCCGCGACCAACGCCGCCCTGCCCATGCTGTATGCCGGCGTCGATCGCCGCACGCGGCGCACCCGCGCGCTGGAGGCGCTGCAGCGCGTGGGTCTCGCCGAGCGCTGGAGCCACCGGCCCACGCAGCTGTCGGGCGGCCAGCAGCAGCGCGTCGCGATCGCGCGCGCGCTGGTCAACAAGCCGAGGCTGCTCCTGGCGGACGAGCCCACCGGGGCGCTCGATTCGCGCACCGCGCTCGAGATCCTGGCGCTGTTCCAGGCACTGAACCGGGACGGCATGACGGTGGTGCTGGTGACGCACGACGACGAGGTGGCGCGCCATGCACGGCGCGTCGTGCGGTTCAGGGATGGGCGCGTGATCGCCGACGAGCGTCAGCAGGAGGCGCGGGCGGATGACGCGCTGGCCCATGCGGAGGCCGTGCGATGAGCCTGATGGAGGCCCTGCGCTCGGCCCTGCAGGCCATCGGCGCGAACGCGCTGCGCAGTGTGCTGACCATGCTCGGCATCATCATCGGCGTCGCCGCGGTCATCGCCATGGTGGCGATCGGCTCGGGTGCGCGGGCTCGGGTCAACGACCAGATCAGGAGCCTTGGCGCCAACCTGCTCATCATCACGGCCGGCAATGTGCAGATGGGCGGCGTCAGGCTCGGCGCAGGCGCATCCTCGTCCCTGACGGACGAGGATGCGCGCGCCGTGAAGGCCGAGGTCGAGGGCGTGACCGCGGCCGCGCCCTTCATCCGCACGCAGGCGCAGGTGGTCTATCAGGGCGTCAACTGGTCGACGGCCGTGCAGGCCATCGACAACGACTTCTTCGCCGCCCGCGAATGGGACGTGCCCACAGGGCGCATGTTCGAGCCGGAGGAGATGCGCCGTGGCGAGATCGTCGCGATCCTCGGACAGACAGTGGCGCGGACGCTGTTCGGGGCGGACGACCCGATCGATCAGGTGATCCGGGTGCGCAACACCCCTTTCAGGGTCATCGGCGTCGCGGCCTCCAAGGGGCAGTCGGCGTTCGGGCAGGACCAGGACGACATCATTTTCGTGCCTCTGGAAACCGGCAGGCGGCGCATCATGGGCCGCAACTACGCGCGCGACCGCTCGGTGGCCTCGATCTTCGTCAAGTTCGGCGAGGAGGCCACAATGGCTTCCGGCGTCGAGGAGATCCGCGCCCTGATCCGCCAGCGGCATCGCCTGGCCGAGGATGCCGAGGACGACTTCACGGTGCGCAACCTCACCGAGATCACCAACACCGCCAGCGCCAGCGCCAACACGCTCTCCTTCCTGCTCGCGGCGGTGGCCGCGGTGTCGCTGCTGGTCGGCGGCATCGGCATCATGAACATCATGCTGGTGTCGGTGACCGAGCGGACGCGGGAAATCGGCCTTCGGCTCGCCGTCGGCGCGCGACCGCGTGACGTGCTGGCCCAGTTCCTGATCGAGGCGACGACGCTGGCGTCGATCGGCGGGGCCGTGGGCGTGGCGCTGGGGCTCGGCATTGCCGTGTCGATCGCGCGGACGGCAGGCTGGCCGGTGCTGGTCTCGCCGGAGTCGGTCTTCGTGGCCGTGGGCGTCTCGGGGCTGGTGGGCGTGTTCTTCGGCTATTATCCCGCCCGGCGGGCCGCCAGGCTCGATCCGATCGAGGCGCTGCGCCGCGAGTGACTCGGGCATTGGCCCAACCTTTCGGTCACCGCGATGAGTCGAGTTGAGAGCAGGCGGCGATGCGCTATGTTAATCCTGCAGAAGGGTTGGCGCCCTGTGCGAGGCAAGGCGCGAGACTGCACTACCGAAGGATCGGACTGCACTGCATGCCATCGAGCGCCGCGCGCCACCCCGCCGTCACAGCTGCAGATGTGCTGGACGTGGCGGCGTCGATCAGCGCTGCCGAAGGCGTGGACGAACTGAGGCAACTGCTCGAGACGTTCTTCCTCCGCTTCGGCTACCTCGGCTTCACCTTCGCGGCGGTGCGACGCGTCAAGTCGCTCTATCTGCATGCGCGCATGCTGCACACATGGCCCGCCACCATCCAGACCAACTTCGAGCAGGCCGAGCTGTTCAACGCGGATCCGATCATCATCCGGTCGCGCACGGCGCTGGAGCCCTTCGTCTGGGATCTGTCCGTGTATGACTGCAGCGACCCTATCCAGCAGGAGCTGGCGCGGCTGCGCAAGGGCACGGGCGTGTCGGGCGGGCTTTGCGTTCCGCTGGCCGAGGCCTTCGAGGGCCGCAGTGTCCTTTTTCTGAGCGGCAAGGGTTTCGATGCCTCCGCCCAGTCGGTGCTGTGCATCACGCTGGTCGCGCAGCACATGATGGCGAAGCTCAACCTTCTCAACCGCTCATCCGCCAGCGGCGGTTCGCCGGGCGGCGTATTCCAGAGCGATGGGGAGCTGTCGGCCCGCGAGCGGCAGGTGCTGGGCTGGATCGCCTTCGGCAAGTCCAGCCGCGAAGTGGCGCAGATCATGGCCATCAGCGAGCACACCGTTAACGATTACATCGCCTCCGCCATGGCCAAGCTCAATGCCTCGAACCGCACCGAAGCGGTGCTGCGCGCCCTGCTGACCAATCAGATCGATCTGTCCTGACTGCAAATCAAAGTTGTATTAGACACATGGAATGTGTGGATTTTTACAATCGTCAGCATGGTCGATTTCTTGCGTTCTGACTCGGTTTTTGTCGCTCAGCGACGCAATATTTCGTCTGTTTGCCGTTCATTGCGATTAAATGCCCCCGGCTTTCCGGTTGTGAGCCCGCTCCATGTCATTAGCCGCATACTGAAAAATGGGGGATTGAAGCTCCAAGCTCGCGTGTTAGTTGCATAGGTCATGGGGCGGCGCGATGATTCGCGTCCACCCAGGCGGGCGGTTCGTACCGCGAATTCATGAGCGTAGGCGTGCTGGGGCGTTAACGAGTCGAGCGTGGCTGACCAAAAAAATCATGGAGAGGAACTTCGCTGATGACCGTCGCAGTCAACGACAGCGTCGCAAACCGTACCGCACAACTCAGCTATCTTGCTGAGGACAAGGAACTGGTCGATCTGATCTGGAAGATATCCGCGCTGCCTGCCGATGCGCGCACGATCGTGAAGCTGATGGTGACCCACCTCGCCTCCGTGGCGCAGGCAAGCAAGGCCGCCTGAGACCGGCACTGCGCCGCCTCCTTTCCGGGCTGGCGGCGCGGCAAGGCCGCTCAGGCTGCCTCGGGCCAGAGCTCAGGGTTGCGCGGCCTCGTCCGCCGCTTCCCCCCGCTGAGGCAGCCGGACGATGGTGACCGAACAGGGAGCCTCCGCCACGACCGCCGAGGACACGCTGCCGAGATAGCGCCTGAACTGCGAGGCCGAGCGGGCCCCCATCACGAGATGGTCGATCTGGTTGTGCTTGATGAACTGCAGGATCGCCTCGGCGGGATCGGGCGCCTCCAGCACATGATGCGAGACCCGCTCCGCCGCGACCGGCAGCTCCGTCGACCAATGGCGCAATTCGACCAGCCGCCGCACATGCAGGCTTTCGCCATCATCGGTGACCATCTGGTCGACGGCGATGCGCGAGGTCCGGAAGACGTTGAGGCAGATCAGCCGTGATTGCGGCTCGATCGAGAGGATGCGCTGGAGCACCCGCTTGACCTCCGACGCAAGCGCCGCCTGACGCTCGTCGAGGTCGACCGCGACGGCGATGATCGGCGCATCCGCGAGCCGCGCCGCCATCGGGTTCGACGGCAGGCGCCTCGGCGCGCGGCGCTTTCTCTGCATCACGGTCCACCAGCCATCGGCCTTGCGCTTCTCCGCCAGCGCCGTCAGGGGCGTCTGCTCGCGATGGCGGAGCGCATAGGCCAGCTGCGCCGCGCTGGCGTGGCGTCCCGACGGATCGACGGACAGGCAGCGCAGGATGATCTCCTGCGCGACGGGCGGCAGTTCGGGCTCGAGCGCGCAGGGCGGCACCGGGTCGCGCCAGAGTCGCTCGCGCAAGGCCGATCCGCCCGCAGGTTCGCCGAAGGGGTGCCGCCCCGTGATCAAAAGATAGAGCATGGCGCCGAGCGCGAAGAGGTCGCTGCGCGGCTCGGTGCGCTGGCCCAGCACCTGCTCAGGGGCGATGAAGGCGCCGGTGCCGATGGGCAGGAACGTCTCCTCGGCCAGGAGGTCGGGCAGCTCCTCGTGGCGCGACAGGCCGAAGTCGATCAGCACCGCCTGGCCGCCGGGCCTGAGGATGACGTTGGCCGGCTTGATGTCGAGATGAACGACATGCTGCTTGTGCAGGCTGTGCAGCGCCTTGGCGATCTCGGCGCCGATGGCGGCGGCCTCGGGCCAGCCCATCCTGCCGCCGCGCACGCGTTCGGTGAGCGGCGCGCCCTCGACCCGCTCCATGACGATGTGCGGCGTCGCCGCGAAATCGCCGATGGCGACGACGCGCGGCACGTACGGACCCTCGAGGCGCGGCATGATCATCTGCTCCGCCTCGAAGGAGACGATCATGCCAGGCTCGTCGCCGTCGAGGATCAGCGGCAGCTTCATGCAGAGCGGAATGGCGTGATCTTGGTGCGTGACGCGCCAAATCGTCGCCATGCCGCCACGGTGGATTTCCTCGTGCAGGGTGAAGCCGTCGATGACGGCGCCGGGGCGCGGCGCGATGCGCGTCATGCGAGGCCCCGCAGCCTTTGGGCGAGCACGGGCGGCAACCCCGCCTTCTCC
>JAIXZF010000162.1 GCA_027489835.1 Hyphomicrobiales bacterium | reverse complement strand
CTCGCTCAGGCGAAGCGGCGTCCGCCGCCGCGGTTGCCCGCCGGGCGCGGAGGCCTGGCGTCGTCGCGGCGCGGGGCCTTGTCGCCGCCATTGTCGAGGAAGCGGGGCAGGAAGCTGCCGCGCTCACCGCGCTCGGAGCGGGGCGCGTCGCGGAAGCCCGCGGCGTCGCCGGCGCGGACCGGCTGCGCAGCGCGCGGGCGCTCGTCACGCTGGCGGTCGTCGCGGCGCGGCGCCTGGTTGCTCGGCCTGTCGTCGCTGCGGGCAGGGCGCGGAGCTTCGCTGCGGCGGGCGTCGTCGCGGCGCGGCTCGCGCCGCACCTCACGTTCGCCGGCAGGCTGGTTGCTCCAGGGCGCCTCGCTGCGGACCTCGCGCTCGGGATTGCGGCCTTCCTCGCGGCGCGGGCCGCGGGCAGGGCCATCGGCACGGGCGGGGCGCTCGGCGCGCGGTGCGCCGCGCTCCTCGCCGCGCCGACCGACGCGGGCGGTGTCCTCACGGCGCGGGGCGCCGCGACCACCACGGCGGCCGCCACGTTCCTCGCGCTCGTCGGAGATGCGCTGGCCGCCGGCCGCGGCTTTGCTGAGGTCGAGGCCTTCGATGACCATGACGGGGATGGCGCGCTTGATCAGCCGCTCGACAGCCTTGAGCTTGTCGCGCTCGTCGGGCGAGCACAGCGTGATCGAGATGCCGACCTTGCCGGCGCGGGCCGTGCGGCCGATGCGGTGCACGTAGGATTCAGGCTCGTCCGGCAGCTCGGCGTTGATGACGTGGCTGACGTCGGAGACGTCGATGCCGCGTGCCGCGATGTCGGTGGCGACCAGGATCTTGGCCTCGCCGGCCTTGAACTGGGCCAGCGCCTTCTGGCGCGCGCCCTGGCTCTTGTTGCCGTGGATGACGACGGCGTCGAGGCCGTACTCTTCGAGATACGCGCTGAGCCGGTTCGCGCCGTGCTTGGTGCGGGCGAAGACCATGGCGCGCGTCACGTCACGGGCGGAGAGCAGCTTGAGCAGCGCTTCCTTCTTGGCCTGCATGGGCAGGTGGACGAGATGCTGCGCGATGCGCTCCATCGGCACGGCCTCGGGCCTGACCTCGACCGTGATCGGGTCCTTGAGCAGCTTGGCGGCGATGTCGCCGATGCTCTCGGGCATGGTGGCCGAGAACAGCATGGACTGGCGCTGGGTCGGCAGCAGCGCGAGGATGCGCTTGATGTCGCGGATGAAGCCCATGTCGAGCATGCGGTCGGCTTCGTCGAGCACGAAGTACTGCACGGACGACAGCTTGCACTGCTTCTGCTGGATCAGGTCGACCAGCCGGCCGGGCGTCGCGATCAGGATGTCGAGGCCCTTGCGGAGCGCGTCGATCTGCGGGTTGATGCTGACGCCGCCGAAGACGCAGGCATGGGCGAAATGCTGGCCCTTGGCGAGCGTCTTCACCGATTCATGGATCTGGATGGCGAGTTCGCGCGTCGGGGCGAGGATCAGCGCGCGGGTGGTGTGCGGGTCGGGCTTCGAGCCGGCCGAGCGCAGCGCCTGCAGGATCGGCAGCACGAAGGCCGCGGTCTTGCCGGTGCCGGTCTGGGCGAGGCCCAGCATGTCGCGGCCGAGCATCAGATGGGGGATGGCCTGCGCCTGGATCGGCGTCGGCACGGAATACCCTGCGCCTTCGAGCGCACGGTTGAGCGGAGCGGCAAGGCCGAACTCCGCGAACGAGACTGTCATTAGGAAAAGTGCTTTCTTGTCGGCCGCGGCAACGTCTTTGCGTGCAGTCGGCGGGGGGCGGATCAGACGGTCACGCCCCGGTGAACTCGCATCTTGAGCGTCTTCCCATTCGGAGAAGCGCCGGGCGTCTGAGTGCGAGCCAGAGCCACGCGACGATCGCGGGCCATGGCCGGCATATGGGCCCTTTGCTGCGCTGCGTCAAGCGCCATCCCGCCGGGCCGGCCGAGCCATGCCCCCGAACGCCAAACGGCGGACCTCGCGGCCCGCCGTTTCAAGCTGGTTGGATGCGCCCGAGATCAGGCGGCGGCGGGCAGATGCGCCTTGGCCTGCTCCACGATGGCGGCGAACGCGGCTGGCTCGTTCATCGCGATGTCGGCCATGGCCTTGCGGTCCATCTCGATGCCGGCATTCGACAGCGCGCCGATGAACTTCGAGTAGGTCAGGCCATGCTCGCGCACGGCGGCGTTGAGGCGCTGGATCCAAAGCGCGCGGAAGACGCGCTTCTTGTTCTTGCGGTCGCGGGTGGCGTACTGCATCGAACGATCGACGGCCGCCTTCGCGGTGCGGATCGTGTTCTTGCGGCGGCCGAAAAAGCCCTTGGCGGCCTTCAGGGTCTTCTTGTGCTTGGCGTGCGATGTGACGCCACGTTTGACGCGGGACATGATGAAACTCCTTCAGTGATCGGACGGCGGCGAGGCTTGGGGCTCAGCCGTTGGGCAGACGATACTTGATGATGTTGTCACCATCGCTCTTGAACAGCACGGCGGTGCCGCGGTGCTCACGGATCTGCTTGGTCGTCCGCTTGATCATGCCGTGGCGCTTGCCCGACTGGGTGTACTTCACCCCGCCGTTGGCCGTGATCTTGAAGCGTTTCTTCGAACCCGAATGGGTCTTCAGCTTGGGCATTTTCAGCTCCTGTGTGCAGCCTTGACGGCCGCTTCTTGGATATTGGTCGAGCCAATGAAAGAACCGCCACGGCAGCCCTGTGTGAGCCGGGCGGTTCAACGAAGCCGTGCGTATGGCAGAAAGGGGTTGGGGAGGCAAGGGGATGACGCAGCCGGGACGGCTCTCAGGGCCAATCGGATGAGCCTCCACCGCGCCGCATGACCTGTGATCCCGGCTCGAGTCCGGGACGGCGGTCGTCGAAGCGGACGGGAGCGTTGCCCACCCTTCCTCCGCCTTCTGGCGCAGGGCCGGCATGTTGCCTTTGCTCTGCGTCAGGGCCGGAGCGTGGGCTAACGCTAGGGTGGCTCAAATGCGGGGGGACGCGCCTTGACCCAGATTTTCGACCTCATCCTGCGCAGCGGCATCGTGGTGAACCATGACGGCTCGGACCTGCGCGACATCGGCGTGACGGGCGGTCGCATCGCGGCCATCGGCGACCTGACGCGCGCCTCCGCCGGGCGCATCGTCGACTGCCGGGGCCTGCACGTGCTGCCCGGCGTGGTGGACACCCAGGTGCATTTCCGTGAGCCGGGCCTGACCCACAAGGAAGACCTGGAGAGCGGCTCGCGGGCGGCCGTGATGGGCGGCGTCACGGCCGTGTTCGAGATGCCCAACACCAACCCGTTGACGACGACGCCCGAGGCGCTGGCCGACAAGGTGAAGGCCGCGCATCACCGCATGCATTGCGACTTCGCCTTCTACGTCGGCGGAACGCACGAGAACGCCCGCGACGTGGCCGAACTCGAGCGGCTCCCCGCCGCAGCGGGCATCAAGGTCTTCATGGGCTCGTCGACCGGCGCCCTGCTGGTGGAGGACGACGAGGGCGTGACGGAGATCCTGCGCCGCACCGCCCGGCGCGCGGCCTTCCACTCCGAAGACGAGATGATGCTGCGCGAGCGCATGCCTCTGCGCGTGCCGGGCGATCCGTCCTCCCACCCGGTCTGGCGCTCGCCCGAAGTTGCGCTCAACTGCACGAAGCGGCTGGTGCGTATCGCGCGGGCCTGCGGAGCCCGCATCCACGTGCTGCACATCTCGACCGCGGACGAGATGGAGTTCCTGAAGGACCACAAGGACGTGGCGAGCGTCGAGGTGACGCCTCACCACCTGACGCTGCACGCCCCCGATTGCTACGAGCGCCTCGGCGCCTACGCGCAGATGAACCCGCCGGTGCGCGACGAGGCCCATCGCAAGGGAATCTGGAAGGGCGTGGTGAGCGGCATCGCCGACATCCTCGGCTCCGACCACGCGCCGCACACCCGCGAGGAGAAGGAGCACGAATATCCGGCCACGCATTCCGGCATGACCGGCGTGCAGACGCTGGTGCCCACCATGCTGAACCACGTGAATGAGGGGCGCATGAGCCTGGAGCGCTTCGTCGACATGACCAGCCACGGCCCCAACCGCCTCTTCGGCATGGCGCGCAAGGGGCGCATCGCGGTCGGCTACGACGCCGACTTCACCGTCATCGACCTCAAGCGCCAGCGCACTATCACCAATGACTGGATCGCCTCGAAATGCGGCTGGACGCCCTATGACGGCGTCACCGTCACCGGCTGGCCCATCGGCACCTTCGTGCGCGGCCATCAGGTGATGTGGGAGGACGACCTCGTGACCCCGTCCATGGGCGAGGCCATCCGCTTCCAGGAGTCGCTGCCGCGCGCGTGAGCGCGGCCGCCCCGCTCACGCGGCGGCCGCCAGCTTCGGCTTGATGTGCGGGATGTAGGGCACGGCCGGCGCGCCTTGCCACAGCGAGTGGCCGGGGATGTGCTCGCCCTTCATCACCAGCGTCAGCGGCTCGATGCGGGCGAACTCGCCGATCTTGGTGTCGTAGAGGATCGTGCAGCCCGAACCGATGGTCGCCCCGCGCCCGATCTCGATGCGGCCCACCTTCATCACACGGTCTTCGTAAAGATGCGTCTGCGGGCACGAATGCGCGTTGATGACGGCGAAGTCGCGGATCGTGATGCAGTCGAACTCGGTGACGTCGGTCCAGTCCATCAGCACGCCCTTGCCGATCTTGGTGCCGAACAGCTTGAGCGCCCAGGGCAGGAAGGGCGTGCCGCGCATGTACTCGAGCGAGGCCTTGCCGACGAGCCCGCCATAGAGCACGGCGCAGGCTTCCGTGCGCATCGCCCACCACGACCACATCGGCTTCATCACGGGCCGGTACACGCCCATCATGATCCATTTGAAGGCCACCGAAACCATGATGAGCGCGATCGCGATGACGACGCCGGCCGCGAGGAAGATGCCGATCGCGGTCAGGTAGTCGCCGTCGGAGATCGGGCCTTCGATCGTGTCGGCCGTCATGTACCCCATCATGATGAAGAGCGCGGTCGGCAGCGAGGTGTGCATCGCCTCGAAAGTGGCGCGCCACAGCTTCATCCGCCTCGGCGGCTCGTAGGTGGCCGAAAGGCCGAGATCGACCTTCTGCCGCACCGGCAGCTTGATCGCGGGCGAGCCGAACCAAGTTTCGTTCTCCTTGACGTGCAGGGAGTCGGGCACCTTGGACTTCACGCCGATCAGCGCGCCGCTCTCGATCACCGAGCCGGCCGGGATGATGGCCGCATTGCCCACGAAGACGCGGTCGCCGGTCTTCAGCGTGTCGAGCGTCATGTAGCCGTTGCGGATTTCCTCGTCGCCGTAGATCGCCTCGTCGCCGATGAAGTTGCCGGCTCCGATGTCGACGAGGTCGTAGCGGCCCGCGAGGTTGGTCGAGATCTCCGAGCCCTTGCCGATCTTGGCGCCCATGGCGATGTACCAGTAGCGCATGTAGACGGTGGCGAAGAGCGAGTTCAGCGTCTCGAGAACGACCTCGGTGCACAGCGCCATCGTCCATTTGCGGAAATAGAAGCCCGAATAGATCGAGTAGGTGCCCGCCCTGACGCGCGGCAGGATCAGCCAGCGCGCCGCGATGACGATGACCATCGACACGCCGATCAGGATCAGCGCCGTCGGCCAGGTGTAGAACAGCAGCTGGCTCCACTCGATCGTGTAGTCAAGCTCGCCCCCGACCCACGCATCGAGATTGTAGAGCACGTAGAAGGCCGGGAAGATCGGCACGAGGCCGACCATCATCACCAGCGTGTAGGTGATGAAGTAGCCGACGCCGAGCAGCATGCGCTGCCATTTCGGCACGTCGGGATGCACGGGCAGCGCCTCACGGTCGACCATGCCGACCTTGCGCGGCGGCGAGCCGTCCCAGACCTCCCACGGCGCGATGACCTGATCGGGCAGCACGCAGGTGAGGTCGCGCAACTCCGCGCCTTCACTGACCACCGCTCCACCCGAGATCACGCAGGAATTGCCGACATAGGCGTAGTCGCCGATCTCGACCGGCGCGATGATCATCTCGTTGGCCGTGTACTCGACATTGGCCATCTTGACCTTGGTGCCGGTGGAGACGCGCTGGCCGATGCTGACGAGGTCCCAGGCGCCGGCCTCGAACTCGGAAATCACCGAATCCTTGCCGACCTTTCCGCCGAGCAGGCGGATCCAGACGCGCATCAGCGGCGACATCTGGAGAAACTTCGGCGTCGTCGTCTGTACGAGGCGCGAGACGAGCCAGACGCGGTAATAGTAGACGCCCCAGAGCGGGTAGACGCCCGGCTTGGTCCGCCCGATGACGATCCATTTCAGCGCGATGATCGTCGCCTTCACGGCGAGGTTGATCAGCACGTAGATGCCGCACAGGATCGCCATTTCCTGCCAGATCGACGTGCCGCCCTTGATCAGGAAGATCGAGGACAGGAACAGGCCGAGCCACTGGATGGTCACCAGCCCCAGGATGAACGGCATGGCCGCCGCCTGCGCGAGGCCGCACCAGAAGCGCCGCATCAGCGGCGGCGGCTCGAACGACAGGTCCTTCACGCCCCCGCCGCCCGAGGCGGCGATGCGCTCGTCCAGCGCCGCGCCCATGCTGCGCAGGGTCCTCAGATTGTAGACGTCCTGCAGCGTGATCATCGCATGGCGCGGCGACTGCCTCACCGCCGAGATGAACTGCGCCGCGATCAGCGAATGGCCGCCCATCTCGGTGAAGAAGTCGGATTCGAACGCGATCGTCTGGCCCTTGAAAAGCGGCTTGGCCGCCTCGAGCAGCACGCCTTCGGTCTCTGTCTCGGGCTGGGCCTGCACCGTGCTGGCGGGCGGCGCGGTCAGCTGCGCGGCCTTCAGCGCCTTGCGGTCGATCTTTCCGGAGGCAGCGAGGCGCGGCAGCGCATCCACCTGCTCCCAATGCGATGGGATCATATAGGGCGGCAGGCTGGCGCGCAGGCTGGTCCGCAGCGCCGCGCGGTCGATCTGCTGCCCGGGCTCGGCCACCAGGAAGGCGACCAGCTTGTCGATGCCGTCATCATGGCGCAGTGCTACGGCCGCCTGCGAAACGCCCGGCTCCTCGCCGAGCCTCGCCTCGATCTCGCCGAGTTCGACCCGGAAGCCGCGGATCTTGACCTGATCGTCGATGCGCCCGTGGAAGGCGATGTTGCCCTGCTCGTCGATGCTGACCGCGTCGCCCGACCGGTAGAGCCTCTCGTCGCCGACAGCGCCGAAGCGGTTGGGCACGAACTTCTCGGCGGTGAGGTCCGGCCTCGCCAGGTAGCCCACGGCCACGCCCGGGCCGCCGATCCAGAGTTCGCCCTGCTCGCCATGGGCGCACAGCTCGCCGGCTTCGTTGACCACGTAGCAGGTGTAGTTCGGGATCGGCTGGCCGATGGTCACGGGCTGGCCGGCGCGTAGCTCCGCGACCGTCGCGACCACGGTGGCCTCCGTCGGCCCATAGGTGTTGAACAGTCGGCGGCCCGGCTTGGCCCAGCGGGTCAGCACGGCCGGCGGCAGCGCCTCGCCGCCCAGGATGATGATGCGCAGCGTGGTGATGTCGCGCGGCAGCACGCCCAGCAGCGTCGGCACCGTGTCGATCACGGTGACGCCGGCGTTCTCCAGCAGCGCTGGCATGTTCTCGATGTCGCCCATGACCTGGGCGGTGGCGACGTAGAGCGTGGCTCCTGCGAGGTAGGGGCCCCAGATCTCCTCCATCGACAGGTCGAACGCCACGGACGCGCCCTGGAACACGACGTCATCGCCGTTGAGGCCGTAGACATCGTTCGCCGCGCGCAGGAAGTGGCAGATGTTGCGGTGGCTGACGACGATGCCCTTGGGCTTCCCGGTCGAGCCCGAGGTGTAGATCATGTAGGCGGGATGGTCGGCCGTGAGGCCTGCCCCGCGCGCATCGAGCTCCTTGCCGTCATCCTCGGCCTTCAGTACCTCGGATGACCACAGCGCGACGCCGGCCTCGGCGGCTTTCGCCAGGCTGTCGTCGGCGGTGAGCAGCCCCTTCGCCGCGCAATCGGTGAGGCAGGTGGCGATGCGGTCGATGGGCGCGTCGGCGTCGAAGGGCAGCCAGGCCGCGCCCGACAGCGTGATCGCGATCTGCGCCACCAGCAGGTCGATGCCGCGCGGCATCCAGAGCCCGACGACCAAGCCCGGGCCGACGCCCTTGCGCACCAGCCCGCGGGCGATCGCGCTAGCCTCGGTCCAGACCTCGGCGTAGGTCAGGTGTCGGACCGCGTCGCGCATCGCGACATGGGTGGGCCTGATGGTCACGGTAGCGGCGAAAAGCTCGCCCAGCACCTCGTCGCGCAGGAAATCCGGCCGCGCCGGGCCACGCAGGACGGAGGCGTTTGCGGCTGAGGGCGTCTCGGTCGCGATCGTGACGATTTCGTTCATGACACCAAAACGGCCGAAAAGGCGAAGAGGGCCGTTAACCCTCGCTCACCGGCGTCGGCCTGTCTCCTGCTTCGGATCCCCCTGCGCCGGTCATCTCGTCCCCTCGCGCGAGAAGAACGGGCCGTCGCCAACCATCGGGCCTTGCTTAACGATCAGTCTACTGAACCGTTCGTGAATGCAACAGTGCCAGATCGGATCAAAGTGAATGCGCGGCGCGTGGTCGCACCGTCGCGGCCGGGTGGAACCGGTTGGGCATTCCGCCGAAGCGCTTTTGCGTCAGCGCCATTCGTGCCGGCCGTCGCGCACGACCAGGATCCGTCCCTGCCAGATGTCGAGGTTCTCGGCCTGTCCGCGCCGTTCGAGCCCGAACCCGGCCAGCGCGGCGCGCATGACCCCGCCATGGCTGACGACGACGGTGTCGCGCTCCAGCCCGGCGAAGGCCGGCATGATGCGCTCCAGCAGCATCTGGTAGTTCTCGCCCGCCGGCGGCACGTAGAACCATTTGTCGCGTTCGCGCGCCCGCGCCCGCTCCGGCTCGCGCGCCCTCACCTCGCGCCAGGTCAGCCCCTCCCAGTCGCCGAAGGTGATCTCGCGCAGCCTTTCGTCGATCCGGTAATAAGGCGGGTGCAGCCCGATCGCGCCGCGGGCGATCTCCATGGTCTCGCGCGCCCGGCTCATGGGCGAGCAGACATAGTCGAGGTCTTCCGCCATGGGTGCGAGCTCGCGCAGCCTGCGTCCCGCTTCTTCGGCCTGCACGCGCCCGAAATCGTTGAGGGGAATGTCGCGGCCGCCTTGCAGCCGGCCTTCCGCGTTCCAGTCGGTCTCGCCGTGCCGGATCAGGTAGAGCGTCGCCGAAGGCAGCGGAAACGGCTTCATCGCCGGCGTCGGAGACGGGGACCGTGCCCCGGGGCAAGCTCACGCCGCATGGCCGTTGCGACCGCTCAATCGGCCTTGTCGAGGCTGAGATCCGGCGCTTCCGGATTCTTCATGCCCACGACATGATAGCCGGAGTCGACGTGCAGGATCTCGCCCGTCATGCCGCGCGACCAGTCCGAGACGAGGTAGACGCAGGTCTCGCCCACCTCCTCGATCGTCACCGTGCGCCGGAGCGGCGCGTTGTACTCGTTCCAGCGCAGGATGTAGCGGAAATCGCCGATGCCCGAGGCGGCCAGCGTCTTGATCGGCCCGGCGGAGATGGCGTTGACGCGAATCTTCGAGGGGCCGAGGTCGGCGGCGAGATAGCGCACCGACGCCTCGAGCGCCGCCTTCGCCACGCCCATGACGTTGTAATGCGGCATCCATTTCTCGGCGCCGTAATAGGTCAGCGTCACCAGCGATCCGCCATCGGCCATCAGCTTCTCGGCCCGCTGCGCGATCGCCGTGAAGGAATAGCAGGAGATCAGCAGGGACTGGCTGAAATTGCCGGCGGTCGTCTCGACATAGCGGCCCGTCAGCTCGTTCTTGTCGGCGAACGCGATGCAGTGCACCACGAAGTCCAGCTTGCCCCATGCCCGCTCGATCTCGGCGAATACGGCGTCGATGCTGGCTTCGTCGGTGACGTCGCAATGGCCCACGACGATCGCGCCGGCCTCCTTCGCCAGCGGTTCGACGCGCTTCTTCAGCGCCTCGCCTTGATAGGTGAACGCCAGCTCGGCGCCCTGGTCGGCGCAGGCCCTGGCGATGCCCCAGGCGATCGAGCGGTTGTTCGCGACGCCCATGATGAGCCCGCGCTTGCCCTTGAGAAGCCCCGTTCCGACCGTCATCGCCCGCGTCCGTTGGTTTAGCTGTAAACAATCAGCGCCCATCAGGCTCATAGCTGCGGGCTTGCGGCGCGACAAGACAAGACTTCCAGCCGCGTCTGGCGATGCCCAGCTTTTGCGCCCGTCAGCCCCGACGCCGGCGCATCAGCGCCGAAAGCTCCTCGTCCTCCGCCGGCAGCGTGATCTCGGCCACGGCGTAAAGGTCGCCGGCCGGCTGGCTGGAGTCGCCCGGCAGCCCCTTGCCGCGCAGGCGGAAGGATTTGCCCGAGCTCGTCATCGGCGGCACCCGCATCTCGACCTCGCCCTGCAGCGTGGGCACGCGCACGGCGCCGCCGAGCACGGCATCCTCCAGCCGCAGCGCGAAGCGCGTCCTGAGATCCTTGCCCTCGACGGTGAAGCGCGGATCGACGCTGACCCTCATGGTGAGCAGCACGTCCCCGGGCTCGCCAGAGAACGGGCTGGGATGTCCGATGCCCTTGAGGCGAATCACCTTGCCATCCGTGACCGAGGGCGGCACGCCGACCTCGACCTCGCGGCCGGTGGGCAGCTTCAGGCGCTTCTTGGCCCCGCTGACGATGTCCGCGAGCGTCACGGTCATCTCCACCTCGATGTCGGAGCCGCGCGGATGATCGCGCCCGCCCATCCCGCCCATGCCGCCGCCGGGGCCGCCTCGGCGCATGGCGTCGGCGAACAGGTCGGAGAACATGTCGGACGGGTTGAAGCCGCCGCGTCCCGAGAAGGCGTCGCCGCCGAACTCGAATCGGTCGCGCCGCGCATCCCTGCCGGGTCCGTAGCTCTCGAAGCCCTGGAAGCGAGGCTTTCCGTCGGCGCCGATCTCGCCGCGGTCGAACTGCGCGCGCTTCGTCGGGTCGCCCACGATCTCGTAGGCGCCGTTCAGTTCGGCGAAACGCTCCTTGGCCTTCGGATCGTTGGCGTTGCGGTCGGGGTGATGTTCCTTCGCAAGCCGGCGGAAGGCTTTCTTCACCTCGGCCTCGCTCGCTGATTTGGCGACGCCGAGCACTGTGTAGGGATCGCGCATGGAACAGCACGTCTCCTGGAAAAACGGGAAAATGTCAGATCACCCCTAAGGTGGGCGGAGTGTCGCCAAAATGCAACACGCCGATAGCCGCGAAGCGCCGGTCTTCAGCCTGGCTGCTTCCAAGGCTTGAGTTCACGGATCGCCCATTCCCCGCCCGAGGGCCGGCACGCGGTGCCCTGCAGCGCCTGCTTGTCCATCAGCGTCGTGAAGCTGGCGAGAAAGGCGCGGCAGACCTCGTCCTCCTTGAGGAAGGGGCCGCCTACGGGCGTGAACCGGCCGCTGGAGCGGCTTTCGGCGTTGTCCCATCCGACGGGCGAGCCGTTGCCTTGGGGGTCCAGCGCGAGCGCCATCGCGCCGTTCGCGCGGCGGATGTCCTCGGGGCCGAGCTGGTCCGACAGCTGCGCGCCGGGCTTGCGCGCCGTGGCAGGGGAGGCGGGTCCGATGGAGGCCGTGGTCATGACCGGTTCCGGCTCGGCCGCCGTGCGCAGCGGCAGCATCGGCATGGTGATCGAGCAGCCGCCGGCGCCTAGCCCGGCCAGCCCTGCGAAGAAGCCCGCGGCCATGCGCGACCGGAAGGGCGAGGCGCGTCTGCAGCTTTCACCATGGCTCTGGCCCGACACGTCAGCACTCGATAAGAACAGACACAACGAGCCACATAAGACATCGGAAGCGTTAATGACGGGTGACTTCACAGAAGCCGGCGAGCCCTTTGCCCTGTTCGACGCCTGGATGGACGAGGCCAAGGCGAGCGAGCCCAACGATCCCAACGCGATGGCGCTCTCGACCGTTGACGCGGAGGGCATGCCCAACGTCCGCATGGTGCTGCTCAAGGGCAAGGATGAGCGCGGCTTCGTGTTCTACACCAACACCGAGAGCCGGAAGGGCGAGGAGCTGCTCGCGTCGGGCAAGGCCGCGGCGCTGTTCCACTGGAAGTCGCTGCGCCGCCAGATCCGGATCCGCGGCCCGGTCGAGCGCGTGACGGACGAGGAGGCCGACGCCTACTTCCAGTCGCGACCCCGCGACAGCCGGATCGGCGCCTGGGCAAGCCAGCAGTCGCGCCCGCTGGAGAGCCGCTTCGCTCTTGAGAAGGCGGTGGCGGCGCAGGCGCTGCGCTTCGGCGTGGGGCAGATTCCGCGCCCACCGCACTGGACCGGCTTCCGAATCATGCCCACTTCGATGGAATTCTGGAAGGACGGGGCCTTCCGCCTGCACGACCGCGTCGTTTTTCGCCGCGGCGACGGCTCCGCGGACTGGACGAGGCTGAGGCTCTATCCCTAGTCTGGCCCATCCCCGTTCGCACCGTCCCACCATCGCTCGATTTTGACCATGAGACAGGCGCCCCCGATGGCCATGCCGAAATTCGACTTCCCGAAGACCGAGGCGGGCAAGCGGCCTGTGATGCTGCTGACCGGCGCCTCGCGCGGGATCGGGCACGCCACCGTCATGCAGTTCGCCATGGCGGGCTGGCGCATCCTGTCATGCTCGCGGCAGGCGTTTTCGGACAAATGCCCCTGGCCGTCGGGCGCCGACGACCATGTCCAGATCGATCTTGCCGACCCGGTCGACACCGAGCGCGGCATCGGCGAGATCAGGCGCAGGCTCGAGGTCGAGGGCGGCAAGCTCAATGCGCTGGTGAACAATGCCGGCATCTCGCCCAAGGGGCCTGGCGGGGCGCGGCTGGGCGCGGCCGACACCTCCTTCAACGACTGGAGCCGGGTGTTCCAGGTCAACTTCTTCGCGCCGATCATGCTGGCGCGCGGCCTGTTCAAGGAGCTGAAGGCCGGCGGCGGCGCCATCGTCAACGTCACCTCGATCGCCGGCACCCAGGTGCATCCATTCGCCGGCGCGGCCTACGCTACCTCGAAGGCGGCTCTCGCCTCGCTGACGCGCGAGATGGCCTCCGATTTCGGCCCTCACGGCATCCGCGTGAACTCCATCTCGCCGGGCGAGATCGACACCTCCATCCTGTCGCCCGGCACCGACAAGATCGTCGAGCGCTTGCCCATGCGGCGCCTCGGCAAGACCGAGGAGGTCGCCAAGGCGATCTACTTCCTGTGCACCGACGCCTCGTCGTACGTGACCGGAGCTGAGCTGCACATCAACGGCGGCCAGCACGTCTGAGCGCTGCCCGCGCCGCAGGGCTGACGGCCAGGAACGGAACGTCATGAGCGAAGGCCTGCGCGTCATTTCCTTTCCCGCCTCGGCGCGGGCGGCCGCGCGCCCGGTGCTGGCGGCCTCCATTGCCGTTTTCCGTGAGGATGGCCGCGTGCTGCTCGCGACCCGCACCGCCCCGCCGGCCGCCGATCTGTGGTCTCTGCCGGGCGGCAAGGTCGAGGCGGGCGAGACGCTCGAAGAAGCGGCGCTGCGGGAACTCGGCGAGGAGGTTGCGGTCGAAGCGCGCCTGATCGGCTTCAACCGCCACGTCGAGATCATCCACCGGGATGGCGAGGGACGGGTCAGCCATCATTTCGTGGTGGCATCCTTCGTCGGCGCATGGACCGGCGGCGAGCCGCGTCCGGGGCCGGAGGCGGGCGCGGTGATGTGGGCCGATCCGTTCGATCTCGGCGGCGTGCCCACCACGCGCCAGCTCGGCGACGTGCTGCGCGCCGCCCATGCCATCTGGGTGAAGGCGCGATGAAGCGGGCCTTGGCCGCAAGCCTCGCGATCGGCCTTGGGCTGGCGGGTCCCGCCGCCGGGCAGCAGCAACCGGCCCAGCGCCCGCCGGCTCAGCGGCCGCCGCCGGCCCAGCCCGCCCCCGCACCTGAGCCGCCGCCCACGGCCTACGAGCCGGACCTGCTGCGGCTCGCCGAGACGATCGGCTCCCTCGCCTTGCTGAGGCAGCTCTGCTCCGGGCCCGAGGCCAGCCAGTGGCGGCAGCGCATGTCCGAGCTGATCGACGCGGAAGGCACGAGCCCTGGCGCGCGCGAGCGGCTCGCCGGCGCCTACAACCGCGGCTATCGGGGATTCGCGCTCACCTACCGCGCCTGCACGCCATCGGCCCGGGAGGCGGCGGCGAGGCTGTCGGAAGATGGCGAAAAGCTCTCGCGACGGCTGGCCGGCCGCTTCGGCGGCTGATTATCCACAAGTTGCGCGCCGCCGTTAACCTTCCTTAAAGGGTTCGCTGGCGCGCACAGGGTTAACGCCTTAACAGTTGGCCATCGAGTGAATTGCGCGCCCATGTCCAGTCTGACCAACGAATCCCCGGATCCGAGCCGCCACGACGAGGATGCTGCCGACCTTCGGCGCATCGCCGTCACCTATGTGGACGAGGCTTTCGCCACCGGACGCCATGAAGGGCTGGACAGCGATTGCCTGGCCCATGCCGCGCTGTTCGCCGCCTTCCGCGATCTGGTCGGCATCTACGGCGAGGACGCGACGGCGGTGTTCGCCGAGACGCTGCCGGCCAAGATCAAGGCCGGGGCCTACTCGCTTTCGACGCGCCACTGACGCCGGGACCTCCGGCCGGCCTGCGCCGCGCTAGAGGGTGGCGCGGGCGCGATCTTCCCGCTATGACCCGTCACGCTTTCGAACGCCGCGACGGTTTTTTCAGCCATGACCGACCTTTCCATCCTCGAACGCGACACGCTCGCCGCGATCGCCGCCGCGCCTGACGAGGCCGCGATCGAGGCCGTGCGCATCGCCGCGCTCGGCAAGTCCGGCACGATTTCTGGCCTTCTCAAGACGCTTGGCGCGATGACGCCCGAGGAGCGCAAGGAGCGGGGGCCGCTCATCAACGGCCTGCGCGACCGCGTGTCGTCGGCGCTTGCTCAGCGCAAGGAGGCCCTGGCCGAGGCCGCGCTTGATTCGCGCCTCGCCTCCGAGCGCATCGACGTGTCGCTGCCGGTGCGCGACAGCGCCGAGGCGCGCGGCCGAATCCATCCGATCAGCCAGGTCATCGACGAGATCACCGCCATCTTCGGCGACATGGGCTTCTCGATCGCGGAAGGTCCGGACATCGAGAGCGACGACCTCAACTTCACCAGGCTGAACTTCCCCGAAGGCCATCCGGCGCGGGAGATGCACGACACTTTCTTCTTCAATCCCGGCAAGGACGGCCAGCGCAAGCTCCTGCGCACGCACACCAGCCCCGTGCAGGTGCGCACCATGCTGGCCAACAAGCCGCCCATCCGCGTCATCTGCCCGGGCCGCACCTACCGGAACGATTCCGACCAGACGCACACGCCGATGTTCCATCAGGTCGAGGGCCTCGTCATCGACAAGGGCTCGCATCTCGGCCACCTGAAGTGGATCCTGCAGGAATTCTGCAAGAGCTTCTTCGAGGTGCCGGACGTGAAGATGCGCTTTAGGCCGAGCTTCTTCCCCTTCACCGAGCCTTCGGTGGAGGTTGACATCCAGTGCTCGCGCAAAGGCGGCGAAATCCGCTTCGGCGAGGGCGACGACTGGCTGGAAATCCTCGGCTGCGGCATGGTCCACCCCAACGTGCTGCGCAATGTCGGGCTCGATCCGGACGTCTACCAGGGCTTCGCCTGGGGCATGGGGATCGACCGCATCGCCATGCTGAAATACGGCATGCCCGACCTGCGCCCCTTCTTCGAGGCGGATGTGCGCTGGCTCCAGCATTACGGCTTCAGGCCGCTGGACTTCCCGACGCTGGTGGGCGGGTTGTCGTCATGATCAAGACCCCACTCTGGGACGAAGCCAGGGTTGCAGCGCTGGCTACAAGAGAAATAGAGGCTCTGCTCGCAAACGCTCGTCGAAAAGGTGCGGACGGCATCGTCGAAGTTTGCCAGGCCGAATTAGGTCGCCGTAAGGCAACCTACAGTCCGCGCATTAAGCGGGAGGCGAGCCATTCTGAAGACTATGTCGCTGGGTACCACTTTGTTTGTGCTTTAGATCGCGGCGTAACGGTAATGCCTGATGGAACATTTACAAGCGGATCATGGAAAGTTGCGCGCTCAGAAGTGGAGAAAAGCCTTCGATTTGGTGCCTACATCGCGCTGCATGAAAAGAAAGACCTTAATTCGTATCGCCAGGGAAAGATTATTGATTTTCGAGTTGCTGATCGAGATATGATTGATAAAGAAAATCTTGGCATTGAATTTTTTGCTCGAAGTACATTTGAATCGAAGATGTGGGCTGGAGGTGGCGCGGGCGAGAAGGGCTACCTTTGGGTACCCACCAATAAGGCGATTACTGATAAGAATGGTGTCAAGGATTAAGCCATGAAATTCACCCTCTCCTGGCTGAAGGACCACCTCGACACCATCGCGACGGCCGACGAGGTCTGCGCGGTGCTCAACCGCATCGGCCTCGAGGTCGAGGCGGTCGAGGACAAGGCCAAGGCGCTGGCCGACTTCACCATCGCCTACGTGATCGAGGCGAAGCAGCATCCGAACGCGGACCGGCTGCGCGTGTGCATGGTCGATGTCGGCGGCGGCCAGCCGCCCGTTCAGGTGGTCTGCGGCGCCCCCAATGCCCGCACCGGCATGAAGAGCGTGTTCTCGCCCCCCGGCACCTACATTCCCGGCAAGGACATCACGCTCGGCAAGGGCGTCATCCGCGGCGTCGAATCCAACGGCATGCTGTGCTCGGCCGCCGAGCTTCAGCTCTCGGAGGATCATGACGGCATCATCGACCTGCCGGACGACGCGCCCGTGGGCGCGCCCTACGCAGCCTGGGCCGGCTTCGCCGATCCGGTGATCGAGATCGCTGTGACGCCGAACCGTGCGGACGCGCTCGGCATCCACGGCATCGCGCGCGACCTCGCCGCCGCTGGCCTCGGCGAACTGAAGCCCCTGCCGCTGCGCCCCGTGAAGGGCAGCTTTCCATGCCCCGTCGGCGTTACGCTCGATTTCGCGCCGGGCGATGAGCATCTTTGCCCCGCCTTCGCGCTGAGGCTGGTGCGCGGCGTCAGGAACGGCCCCTCGCCGGAATGGCTGCAGGCGCGGCTGAAATCGGTGGGCCTGAGGCCGATCAACGCGCTGGTCGACGTCACCAATTTCATGACCATCGCGCTCAACCGGCCGCTTCACGTCTTCGATGCGGCCAAGGTCCATGGCGACCTTGTCGTCCGCAGGGCGCGCGAGGGCGAGAGCATGGTCGCGCTCGACGGCAAGTCCTATGCCTTCACGCCCGACAACGTGGTGATCGCCGACGCCAAGGCTGTCGAATCCCTTGCCGCCGTGATGGGCGGCGAGGCCTCCGGCTGCGACGAGGGCACCACCGACGTGCTGATCGAAAGCGCGCTGTGGGACCCGTTGACCACGGCCCGGACCGGCCGCGCCCTCGGCATCAACTCGGATGCCCGCCATCGCTTCGAGCGCGGCGTCGATCCGGCCTTCTGCATCCCCGGGCTCGACCTTGCCACGCAGCTCATCCTCGACCTGTGCGGCGGCGAGCCCTCGCAGATGGCCATCGCCGG
>JAIXZF010000204.1 GCA_027489835.1 Hyphomicrobiales bacterium | reverse complement strand
TTCATCCACATCCTGTCCAAGGAGCTGTGGGACGGCCATCCGTGCTGTGCCTTCGCGGCGAGCCGCGAGTTCGTCACCACGATGCCGAACACCTATGCCGCGCTGCTGAAGTCGATCGTCGATGCGACCAGCTATGCCCAGAAGGCGGAGAACCGGAAGCAGATCGCCGAGGCTATCGCGCCGACCAATTACCTCAACCAGCCGCAGATCGTGCTGGAACAGATCCTCACCGGCACCTTCGCGGACGGGCTGGGCAATGTGAAGCGCGACGCCAACCGCATCCAGTTCGACCCGTTCCCGTGGGAGGCGTTTGCCGTCTGGATCCTGACGCAGATGAAGCGGTGGGGCCAGATCAAGGGCGACGTGGATTATGCCGGCATCGCGCGCCAGGTCTATCTCGAGGCCGATGCGGGCAAGGCCATGCGGGAGCTCGGGCTCG
Organism: Hyphomicrobiales bacterium; assembly: GCA_027489835.1. GTDB lineage: Bacteria > Pseudomonadota > Alphaproteobacteria > Rhizobiales > Beijerinckiaceae > Allobosea. The sequence continues at coordinate 4,161 of JAIXZF010000204.1, read as the reverse complement.
CGCCGCCGACCAGCGGCACGAAGACCATCACCGTCATGGGCAAGGCCTTCGATCCGTCGAAGCCGGAGGACTACATCAAATCGTTCGCGATCAAGCGGAGCTGAGGCATGCGCGCATCGCTGACGGCGCGGGCGGCGATGCTGTCGCTCGTGATCTTCGCCCTGTTCGTGGGCGCCTGGCACATCGCGACGAGTTCGACCGGCAGCGGCACGCCTGCCGGCATGGACCCGGAATACGCCAAGCTGCTCGGGCTCGGCGCGACGACCGGCAAATCCGCCATGCCGACGCCGCTCGAGGTCGGGGCGAAGATCTGGAGCCATCTGCGCGATCCGTTCTATGACCGCGGCACCAACGACAAGGGCATCGGCATCCAGCTGGCCTACTCCATCGGGCGCGTCGCGCTTGGCTATCTCCTGGCGGTTATGGTGGCGCTGCCGCTCGGCTTCCTGATCGGGATGTCGCCGCTGGTCTACCGGGCCCTCGATCCCTTCATCCAGGTGATGAAGCCGGTCTCGCCGCTCGCCTGGATGCCGCTCGCGCTCTACACCATCAAGGACAGCGGCATCTCCGCGATCTTCGTGATCTTCATCTGCTCGCTCTGGCCGATGCTGATCAACACGGCCTTCGGGGTCGCCAGCGTGCGCAAGGAATGGCTGAACGTCGCGCGGACTCTGGAGGTCGGCCCCGTGCGCCGGGCCTTCACCGTGATCCTGCCGGCCGCGGCGCCGACGATCCTCACCGGCATGCGCATCTCGATCGGCATCGCCTGGCTCGTGATCGTCGCGGCCGAGATGCTCGTGGGCGGCACGGGCATCGGCTATTTCGTCTGGAACGAGTGGAACAACTTGTCGATCACCAATGTGATCGTGGCCATCCTGTTCATCGGCGTGGTCGGGATGATCCTCGATCTGTGCCTGGCGCGCGCCGCGCGCGCCGTCACCTATCCGGAGTGAGGGCATGAGCGGCTACATCGCCATCGAAGGCATTTCCCGCAGCTTTCCCTCTCCGACGGGTTCGGGCGCGCCGACCGCCGTGTTCGAGGACCTCTGGTTCCAGATGGAGAAGGGCGAGTTCGTCTGCGTCATCGGCCATTCCGGCTGCGGCAAGACGACGGTCCTCAACATCCTCGCCGGGCTCGACGAGCCGACCACGGGCTACGTCATCGTGGATGGCCGCGAGATCGCGGGGCCCAGCCTCGACCGTGCGGTCATCTTCCAGGGCCATGCCCTGCTGCCCTGGCGCAGCGTGCTGGGGAACGTCGCCTATGCGGTTTCGTCGAAATGGCGCGACTGGTCCAACGCTGCGGTCGAGGCGCACGCCCGCACGTACATCGAGCGCGTCGGCCTCAAGGGCTCCGAGGCCAAGAAACCCGCGCAGCTGTCGGGCGGCATGAAGCAGCGCGTCGGCATCGCCAGGGCGCTCTCCATCGAGCCGAAGATCCTCCTCATGGACGAGCCGTTCTCGGCGCTCGACGCGCTGACGCGCGGAACGCTGCAGGAGGAGGCGCGCCGCATCTGCGTCGAGACCGGGCAGACCGTTTTCATGATCACGCACGACATCGACGAGGCGATCTATCTCGCTGACAAGATCGTGCTGATGACCAACGGGCCGGGGGCGCAGATCGCCGAGATCGTCGTCAATCCGCTGCCCAAGCACCGCGAGCGCGACAGCTTCCACAAGCACCCGCTCTACTACGGCCTGCGGAACCACCTGATCGACTTCCTCGTCACGCGCTCGAAGACCTTTGCAGCGGAAATGGCCGGTCAGCCCTTCGACCGCCGCCGGCCGCCGCTGGTCCATCCCGGCGTGATCGCCAAGGCGATCGACGGCGAAGCGGGGACGCAGCGGGGCCCTTCGGGCCCGACCCTCGCCGCGAGCGCCTGAGCGCGGCCCAAGAACCACGGCTCTCAAAGCCACGGCCCACCAAACCTGAATCACGCCAGAGACCTGCAAGGAGACGCCCCCATGAAGCGCGAAGAGCTCACCGAGAAGATCCTCGACATCAAGCGGGAGAAGGGCTGGAGCTGGGCCTACATCAACGAGGAGATCGGCGGCATGTCGCCGGTGCTGGTCACCGGCGCGCTGCTGGGCCAGTATAAGCTCGTCAAGCCGCTGGCAGTCAAGGCCGCGGCGCTGTTCGGACTGAGCGAAGCCGAGGAACGCATGCTCAACGAGGTGCCCTATCGCGGCACCGGCACGCCGATGCCGCCGACCGACCCGCTGATCTACCGCTTCTACGAGATGGTCATGGTCAACGGCCCGGCCTGGAAGGCGCTGATCGAGGAGGAGTTCGGCGACGGCATCATGTCGGCCATCGATTTCGACTTCGCCTTCGAGCGCCTGCCCAATCCCAAGGGCGACCGCGTCAAGATCACCATGTCCGGCAAGTTCCTGCCCTACAAGTATTACGGCAACGAGCAGGGCATCCCGGATTACGGCTTCAAGGAAAGCTGACGCGCCGCACCTTGACGCCATGGCGCCAAGGATGCCACTCCCCCGCGCACTTCAACCGACGTGACGGGTCCGTGGCATGAGCGCAGCTTTGATCTTCCCCGGGCAGGGCAGCCAGGCCGTCGGCATGGGCAAGGCCCTGGCCGACGCCTTCCCCATGGCCGCCTCGATCTTCGCGGAGGTCGACGAGGCCCTCGGGCAGAAGCTCAGCGCGCTGATGTGGGAAGGGCCGGCGGATGAGTTGACCCTCACCGCCAACGCGCAGCCTGCGCTCATGGCCGTGTCCGTGGCCGTGGCGCGGGTGCTACAGGCGGAGGCGGGGCTGGACCTCGCGCGCGACGTCGCTTTCGTCGCCGGCCATTCGCTCGGCGAGTATTCGGCGCTGGCGGCGGCCGGGGCCTTCTCGGTGGCGGATGCCGCGAGGCTGCTGCGCATCCGCGGCGACGCCATGCAGAAGGCCGTGCCGGCGGGCGAGGGCGCCATGGCGGCCCTCATCGGCGTCGAACTCGATGCGGCGCGGGCCATCGCGGCTGACGCCGCCCAAGGCGAAGTTTGCCAGGCTGCCAACGACAATGGCGGAGGGCAGGTGGTGCTCTCCGGCTCGAAGGCCGCGGTGGAGCGCGCGATGGCGCTGGCGGGCGAGCGCGGCGTGCGCCGCGCGGTGCTGCTGCCCGTGTCCGCCCCCTTCCATTGCGCGCTGATGCAGCCGGCGGCCGACGCGATGCGCGAAGCACTCGCCGCTGCGACGCTCAACGTTCCCGCCGTCCCGGTGATGGCGAATGTCGGAGCGGCGCCGCTCACGGACCCTGCCGCCATCCGCGACAGCTTGGTCGCTCAGGTAACCGGCACCGTGCGCTGGCGCGAATGCGTGGACGCCATGGCGGCCGCAGGCGTCACCCGGTTCCACGAACTCGGCTCGGGCAAGGTCTTGTCCGGGCTCGGAAAGCGCATCGCGCCCGCAGCGAGCTTCTCCGCCATCGGAGGCCCCGACGATGTCGCGGCCTTCATCGCCGCGCGCGGCTGATCCATCAGGCAAGGACCGAGAACCATGTTTTCACTCGCAGGCAAGACGGCCCTGGTGACGGGCGCAAGCGGCGGCATCGGCGGCGCCATCGCACGGGCGCTGGCGGAGCAGGGCGCGCGCGTCGCCGTGTCGGGCACCCGGGTCGAGGCGCTTGAGGCGCTGGTGGGCGAACTGGGCCCCGACAGCGTCGCGCTGCCCTGCAACCTGTCCGATGCGGCCTCGGTCGAGGCGCTGGTGCCGGCCGCCGAGAAGGCGCTGGGGCAGCTCGACATCCTCGTGAACAATGCCGGCATCACGCGCGACAACCTCTTCCTGCGCATGAAGGACGAGGAGTGGGAGCAGGTCATCGCCGTGAACCTCACCGCGTCGTTCCGGCTCATGCGTGCGGCGGTGAAGGGCATGATGAGGAGGCGCTCGGGCCGCATCATCTCCATCGGCTCCGTGGTGGGCACCACCGGCAATCCGGGGCAGGGCAACTATGCCGCCTCCAAGGCCGGGCTCATCGGCATGTCGAAGTCGCTGGCGGTTGAGGTCGCGAGCCGCGGCGTGACCGTCAATGTGATCGCACCGGGCTTCATCGAGTCGCCCATGACCGAGGCGCTGAACGAAAAGCAGCGCGAAGCCATCCTGGGCAACGTGCCGATGGGCCGCCTCGGCACGGGCTCCGAGATCGCGTCGGCGGCCGT
>JAIXZF010000332.1 GCA_027489835.1 Hyphomicrobiales bacterium | reverse complement strand
TCGCCCTATGTGCCGGGCCGGCCGAAAGGGCTCTGGTGGAAGTGGAAGCGGGACCCCGCCATCCTCGACTGCGTGCTGATGTATGCCCAGCGCGGGCACGGCAAGCGCTCGTCCTTCTATTCGGACTACACCTTCGGCTGCTGGCGCGAGGGGCCGAATGGGGACGAGTTGACGCCCGTGGGCAAAGCCTATTTCGGCTTCACCGACGAGGAACTGATCCTGCTCGACCGCTTCGTCCGCAAGAACACGATCAACCGCTTCGGCCCCGTCCGCGAGGTCACGCACGAGCCGGACAAGGGGCTGGTGCTGGAGATCGCCTTCGAGGGCATCCAGCGCTCCACGCGCCATAAATCCGGCGTCGCCATGCGCTTTCCCCGCGTGAACCGCATCCGCTGGGACAAGCCGCCGCGCGAGGCCGACCGGATGGAGACGATCGAGGCGATGCTGAAGGCGATCGAGGCGCGGGGCGAGGTCGAGAGTGACGAGGAGACCGCCGTGGCCCGCGCGCGAGGCGGCAAGTGAACCTTTCGGGCGCCCGCGCCGTAGACCCTGCATGCTGAAGATCATCTGCGCGCTGGGCTTCGCCCTTCTCACCGCCGCCATCGTCTGGGCCTTCAACCTCGCGCCGTTCTGGGCGAGCGTGTCGCAGATGGTGGCCAATCCCTGGGGAGTGGTGACGCTCGTCGACCTCTATCTCGGCTTCCTGGTGTTCGCGATCGTGGTGGCGCGCTTCGAGCCGAACCGGGCCATCGCGCTGTTCGTGATCGCCGCGATGCCGTTTCTCGGCAATGTGGTTTCGCTGGCCTGGCTCGGGCTGCGCGGGCTCGACCTGATCAGGCCGCGCGCGTGAGCGAGGCCGCTTTCCGGGCGTTGTGCATCGCCGGGATCGCGGCGCTCGCGGCGGCGAAGATCTGGGCCGGGATGACCGGCGACCTTGCTGCGACGCTCGCCAAGGCCGGCGACGACCCGTGGGGGCTCGCGGCGCTGGCCAGCCTGTATCTCGGCATGTTCGCCTTTGCGGTCGCGCTGATCCGGATCGAGCCTGATCGGCGCATCGCGATCGGCGTCCTGGCGCTCACGCCGCTGGTCGGCAACATGGCGCTCGCGGGCTGGCTCGCCTGGCGCGGGCTCGGCCTGATCAGGGCGCGAACACCGCTCCGATGAGCTCCAGCACCATGGCGGCGCCGAAGCAGGCGAAGCCGGCCGTCGCGAAGTAGCGGGCGAAGCGCAGGTAGATGTCGCGCAGCGTCTGGCCGATGATCTGCTGGGCGAAGCGGGCGTGGGGCCGCTCCTGGGGCTGGAGCAGGATCCACAGTTCGGTGCGCTTGTAGGAGCGGACCGGGGAGCGCTGGCCCTTGATGACCAGGACGCCCGCGCTGAACATCAGCAACACGGCGCCGCTCTTGAGGGCCACCAGCGGATAACCCGCCATCCCCACCATGAAGCAGAAGATTCCCAGGCCGGCGAAGCCGCAGGCGCGGGAGACGGACAGCATCGCTAGATCGTTGAGCCTCGACCAATCCATTCCGGACCTCGTTTTCCACGTCAACAACGCCGAAAATCTACCATTGATCCAGAGGTGCGCCAGTCAGGAATTCTACAAAGGCGTGAGCGGCGATGGCGGCGTCGCTCAGCGCGTGGCCATGCCGAGCAGCGTCGGCAGCGTCAGGGCGAAGATGCCGCCCAGCCAGATCCAGAGCGAGGTCGGCGTGCTCTCCTTGAGGCCGCGGCTGCGCTCGTAGATGGCGGCCGGAATGCCGCCGATCGCGAGCGAGAGCGCCGAGAGGAAGAGCGAGGTGAAGTAGAAGATCAGCAGCGGCGAGGAGATGAAGAAGCCCGGCGCGAACTGGCGCATCAGGATGAAGACGGGGTCGAAATAGGCGGAGAAGTGCATGCCATTGAGGAGCGACATGCCGGCGATGCCGACATAGATGCCGTCCTTGCGCAGCATGTTCTCGCGGTCATCGGTGACGCTCATGGACGGGGCGCTCCCACGATGGAGGGCAGCAGGCCGGCCGCAGCGAAGCCGACGAAGAGCAGCATGCGGATGAAGAGCAGCCAGACCACGGCGAGCAGCACGACAACGCGGTCATGCACGGCGGCGGGGGTGACCAACTGCACGGCCTCGACGGCCGGCTGCGTGACCTGGCGGAAAACCTTGTACATGACCTTGTCGCTGTCGTCGGCGAAGAAAAGCGACAGGATGAAGCGGCCCATCAGCGTGTACATCAGCGCCGCGAGCGCGAGGTTGGGCGCCTGGTAGAGCCAGAACAGGCCCTGGCTGTCGACGTCGGCCATGCTGTGCAACTTCCCTCGAGCGGCGCCAGGAGCGCGGCCATCGGCATAAAATGAAAAAGGGGGCGGAACAAGCCGCCCCCGCAAGGTCGATGCCGGCGCCCTCTCCGGCGCGGAGGCCTTCTGGCCCGCCGCGCCGGCGCTGGGCGCCGACGGCGCTTACTTCTCGATCATCACAGCCGCGCCGCGGGGGCGACGGATGTCGTCGATGAAGGTCTGCATTTCCGAGCTCGGAGCCGTGGTGAACTTCGAGACGATGTACATCGTCAGGAAGCCGACGGGCATGCCGAACAGGCCGGCCGAGATGTTGGCCACGTTGAAGTAGCCCACGCGGCTGGCCAGCGGATGGTTGATGGCCACCATGGTCTGCTGGAAGATCTGGGGCTGTTCGGCCTTGAGCTTCGCGATGTCCACCAGCGCCGCACCCGTGATCGGGTGGACGTTGGAGTACATGCCCATCACGTTCACGCCGAAGCCCGGGAAGTAGCGGGTCACGACGAGGTAGGTCAGGGTGGTCAGGAAGCCCGCCCAGATGCCGGCCACGGCGCCTGCCGAGGTCGTGCTCTTGGACCAGATGCCCATGACGAGCGCCGGGAACAGGCCCGCCGCGGCGAGGCTGAAGGCCCAGGCGACCATGGCCACGATGTCGGCCGGACGACCCGAGGCCACCCAGGCCGCAAGGATCGCGACAAGGACCAGCAGGACGCGGGCGATGACGAGCTTCCTCGCCACCGGCGCGTTCTTGTTGATCATGCGGCTGTAGACGTCATGGGACAGGGCGTTGGCGATGGCGAGCAGGAGCCCGTCAGCGGTGGAGAGCGCGGCGGCCAGGCCGCCGGCGGCCACGAGGCCGGAGACGACGTAGGGCAGGCCCGCGATCTCGGGCGTGGCGATCACGATCGCGTCGGCCTGGATCGAGAAGTTGGCGAGGCCGAGGATCCCGGTGTGGCCGGCGATCCTGCCGCATGCGGCGGTGATCGAGGCGACGTCGACGGCGTTGACGCCGCAGATCTGGATCAGGCCGATCTTGCCATAGCTGAACACCCAGCTCGGGAGCTGCGCCAGCGGCTTGCCGATGACGTTCTCGAACACCTCGAGCTTCGCGAAGGCGGCATAGGCCGGCGCCGTGAAGTAGAGGATGAAGATGAACAGCAGGGTCCAGGCCACCGAGGAGCGGGCTTCACGCACCGACGGGGTGGTGAAGTAGCGCATCAGGACGTGGGGCAGCGAGGCCGTGCCGACCATGAGGCAGAGCACGAGCGCGAAGAAGTTCAGGGGGTCGTAGCGGGCGAACGGCACGATGTGCGAGGCCGCCGCCGAAACGCCGAGCGCAGCTTCCTTGGCCTGGATCTCGGAGAGGACCGAGCCGTAGGTGAGCTGGGGGATCGGGATGCCGAACTTCTGGGTCGAGAGGATCACGACCGGGACGAGGTAGGCGATGATCAGCACGATGTACTGGGCAACCTGGGTCCAGGTCACCGCGCGCATGCCGCCGAGCATCGAGCAGACGAGAATGCCGACGAGGCCGACGAACACCGCCATCTCGAACGACATGCCGAGGAGGCGCGCGCCGATGAGGCCGGTGCCGACGATCTGCGCGACCACGTAGGTGAACGAGCAGCTCATCAGGACGACGATGCCGGCGATGCGCGCCGCATTGCCGCCGAAGCGGAAGGCCAGGAAGTCCGGCACGGTGTAGCAGCCGAACTTGCGCAGGTAGGGCGCGATCAGCGTCGCCACGAGCACATAGCCGCCGGTCCAGCCCAGGATGAAGGCGAGGCCGTCATAGCCGAGCAGGTAGAGCGTGCCGGCCATGCCGATGAACGAGGCGGCGCTCATCCAGTCGGCCGCGGTCGCCATGCCGTTGTAGAAGGACGGCACCTTGCGGCCTGCGACGTAGTATTCGTCGACCTGCATGGTGCGCGAGAGGATGCCGATGGCGGCGTAGACGCCGATCGTGAAGGCCACGAAGAGGTAGCCGAGGATGTTGTTGGGAACGCCGACGCGCTCCAAAATCGCGATGAAGATCACGAAGGCGACGAACCCACCCGTGTAGATGGTGTAGATCCGGCCCAGATTCGAGGTGAAATCACCCTTTGCTTCGGTTGCCATGGTGCCCTCCCTCACTCGTCTTCAGCCATGCCGTACTTGCGGTCGACATTGTCCTGGGCCTTGGAAAACCAGAACAGCTGCGCCACGAATACGATCAGCGAGCCCTGCGCGGCCATGTAGAACCCGAGCGGGAAGCCCAGGATCTTGATGCCGTTCAGGCTCGTCGAGAACATGTGGATGAAGAACGAGAAGAATGCCCAGACAGCGAGCATGATGACAGTCAGACGCGTGGTTTCAGCCCAGTGCGCCTGAACGTTCTTTGAATCGCTCATAAGACGTCGCTCCCGTTGCGCGCCGCCGGGGTCGGGATGCTCCCGGGCAGGCACGTTCACACTCGGCTTGCCCGGACTTGAAGCCGGTTTTGCCGATGTGGCCAAACTAGGGCGTAAGGGGAATTACGGACAGTGCTACCAAAGGATAATAACGCGTAAATTCCACATTCTTTTCATGGCCTTATGTGCACCGCATCAACATTCTGGACATGTGGAATATTCCGTAGTTGACCGAAACTTGATCGAAGGGCGCCTGCTGGCCTACCTTGGCGCGCAAGCGCCGCGACCAAGACTGGCGCGCCGACGCCCGGTTTCGCCCCTACGGGCGCCGATCGGGCGCAACAGACAATAAAGACAAGAAACGCGTCGGGAGAACGCCCCATGTCCATCGCCCAGGCTCCATCCATCCTGATCGCGGACGATCATCCGCTGTTCCGCGGCGCGCTCCGGCAGGCGCTGGTCTCGGCACTTCCCGGCACCACCCTGGTCGAGGCGGGCTCCTTCGAGGCGGTCACCAAGGCGCTGGCGGCGGGGGCCGAGATGGACCTCATCCTGCTCGACCTGACGATGCCGGGGGTCCAAGGCTTCTCCGGGCTGCTCTTTTTGAGGGCCGATTATCCACAGGTTCCGGTGATGGTCGTCTCCGCCAACGACGATCCGGGCGTGGTCAAGCGCTGCATCGAGTTCGGGGCGCTCGGCTTCATGCCCAAGACGCTCGACGCCGGGCAGATGGCCGAGGCGGTGCAGTCGGTGCTCGACGGCAATGTCTGGGTGCCGGCCGGCATCGATTTTTCGGCCAGCCAGGACGGCGAGACGGCCGACACGATCAAGCGGCTCATGACGCTGACGCCGCAGCAGGTGCGCGTGCTGATGATGCTGTCCGAGGGCCTGCTCAACAAGCAGATCGCCTACGAGCTCAGCGTCTCCGAGGCGACCGTGAAGGCGCATGTCTCGGCCATCCTGCAGAAGCTCGGGGTCGATAGCCGCACCCAGGCGGTGATCCTCGCCTCCAAGATCGCGGCGACCGGCTGGAGCCCGGCCGACCAGGGCGCCTCTGCATCGGCAGCCTGAGTCCGCGGGCGCGTCGCGCATTTCGGCTTGACGACGGCTGGCGGGCAGGCTCCTGCTGCCGCTCAACACTCCGAGGTCGATCGATGCCCAATCCGAAGCTCGAACGCGCCATGGGCGGCTCGCCGCTCAGCGTCCTGATGAAGCTGCTGTTCCTGTCGCTGATCATCGGCGCGATCATGGCCTTCCTGGGCCTGACGCCACGCGCGCTGTTCAACGCCATCGGCACCTTCGTATCGTCCATCCTCAACATGGGCACGGACGCGGTGCGCGAGGTGGCCCAGTGGATCGTGGCCGGCGCGCTTGTGGTGGTTCCGGTCTGGCTGCTGCTCAGGCTGTTCGGCCGGCGCTGACGGGTCAGAGCAGCGCTTCGCCCGCGGCGATCCCGGCGGCGCGGCGGCCCACGAGCGCCGCGATGGACGGCGCGCCGACACGTCCGAGATGGCCGAGGAGCCCTTGTGCAATCTCGCCGAAAAGGCCCGGGCCCTTGTAGATCATCGCGGTGTAGAGCTGCACCAGCGTGGCGCCGGCCTCGATCTTGGCGAGCGCGCCCTGCCAATCCTCGACGCCTCCGACGCCGACGAGCGGCATGCGGCCCTCGAGCCTCAGTGCCGCCTGCGCCAGCAGCCGCGTCGAGCGCTCGAAGAGCGGACGGCCCGAGAGCCCGCCCGTCTCGCCCCTGTTCGGGCTTGCCAGCTCCGGCGGGCGGGCGATGGTGGTGTTGGCGACGACCATGGCGTCGATGCCGCGGGCGAGCGCGACCGCCACCAGCCCGTCGAGGTCGCCCTCGCCGAGGTCGGGCGCGATCTTGACCAGCACCGGCGTCTTGCGGCCGCCGGCGCAGGCCATGTCGCGGGCTTCCAGCGTGCGGGCCACGAGTTCGCCGAGCGCGGCCTCGGCCTGCAGGTCGCGCAGGCCCGGCGTGTTGGGCGAGGAGACGTTGATGGTCAGGAAATCGCAGAGCGGCGCGAGCCGGGCCGCCAGCGCGGCGTAGTCGCCGGCCCGGTCGGCTGAATCCTTGTTGGCGCCGAGGTTCACCCCGACGATGCCGGGGCGCCCGCGCCTCGCCGCGAGCCGGGCGGCCACCGCGTCCATGCCGACGCTGTTGAGCCCGTAGCGGTTGATGACCGCGCCGTCCTCCGGCAGGCGGAAGACCCGCGGGCGCGGATTGCCCTCCTGCGGCCGCGGCGTCACCCCGCCGACCTCGACGAAGCCGACGCCAAGGCCCAGCACGCCGTCGATCGCCTCGGCGTGCTTGTCGAAGCCCGCGGCCATGCCGAGCGGGCTCGGAAATTCGAGGCCCATGGCCGAGACGGCGAGGCGCGCATCGTGCCGCGGCGCCCGGAGCGGCGCCGCCGCCAGCCCTGCGATGGCCAGCTTGTGGGCCGTCTCGGGATCGAGCGCGTGGATCAGCGGGCGGGCGAGATCGAACAGACCCCCCATCATCCGAGATCCGCCGGGACGAGGTGGCGACCGTCCGCGCCGAGGCGCAGCGGCTCGATCCAGCGCACATCGGCGATGGCGAGGGGGCCGTAAAGATGGGGGAACAGCTCGCCGCCGCGCGAGGGCTCCCATTTCAGCGCCTCGCCCAGCGCATCCGCTTCGACCGCCACGAGGAGCAGGCCCTCGCGCCCCGCGAAGTGCTTCTCGGCCGTCCCCGCCAGCTGGGCGCCGGTGGAGAAATGGATGAAGCCGTCCTCAAGATCGACCGGCGCGCCGTCGAAGACGCCCGCTGCCTCCGAGCGAAGCCAGTCGCTTTCGGGATGGATCTTGTAGATGAGGGCCATGACGGTCTCCCTGCCCGCAACTCCGCGCGGACGCGTGCGTTTGGCTTAACGTGGCGGCAGGACGGCTTCAACAGACGTTTGCCATGCGGAAGCACGATAGGCATGATGTCTGTTCCAAGGGCTAAATTCCTATGTTAAACAGGGCTCGACTGCCCTCACCTGCGGAGATCGAGGCATGCTGTCTCACGACCAGATCTGGGGCGCGATCGACGCGCTCGCGGACCGTTACAAGATGACGCCTTCCGGCCTCGCCAAGCGCGCCGGGCTCGACGCCACGACCTTCAACCGCTCCAAGCGGGTGGGCGCCGATGGCCGCGAGCGCTGGCCCTCGACCGAATCGCTCGCCAAGATCCTGGTGGCGACGGGCGCCTCGCTCGACGAGTTCATGTCCCTGGTCGCCAATATGGGCCGGCGCGCGGTCCGGCAGCGCACCATCCCGATCATCGGCTTCGCCCAGGCCGGCACTGGCGGCTTCTTCGACGATGCCGGCCTGCCGCAGGGGCCGGGCTGGGACGAGGTCGCCTTTCCGGACGTGGTGGACGACAGGGTCTATGCGCTGGAGATCAACGGCGATTCGATGATGCCGCTCTACCGCGATGGCGACACCATCATCGTCTCCCCGCTCGCGCCCGTGCGCCGGGGCGACCGGGTGGTGGTGCGCACGGTGGACGGCGAGGTGATGGCCAAGGAGCTGAAGCGCAAGACGCTGAAGACGGTCGAGCTCGCCTCGCTCAACCCCGACCATCCGGACCGGGTGCTGCCGCTCTCCGAGGTGTCCTTCATCGCGCGGGTGATCTGGGCCAGCCAGTGACCGGCCGCGCTCAGGGCTCGAGCAGCAGCCAGACGCCCTTGGCGAGATAGACGACGCTGACGGCGAGGATGATGGTCCGGCTCCAGCTGCGGAAATGCGCGTCCGTAATCCGGTGCAGGATCATCGCGGCGAGCGAGGCGCCCAGCATGGCGATGGCGATCGAGCCGGCATAGACCCAGAGCGGGAAGATGTCGCCGCTGATGGCGAAGGCGCCGAAGAAGGCGGCGCGC
>JAIXZF010000481.1 GCA_027489835.1 Hyphomicrobiales bacterium | reverse complement strand
GCGTGGCGGTCGACGGCGCTCGCGCTGAACTACCACCTCGTCGCGCCGGAGAGCGCCGATCCGCAGCGTGTCTACGACATCACGGGAACGCTCTATGACGCGCTGCGCGGCATCCGCGCACGGCTGCCGAGCGCGCGCAGCGTCACGTTGGCGCCGATCAAGGAGGAGCAGGCCGTGCTGCGTGCCCATGATGGCGTCGCCCGCTTCGTCGACCGCGAGGGACAGACCTTCTTCGAGCGCTATGGCGACATGGTCTACATCGTGATGGCCCTTTCGGGGGGCCTGCTGACCGGGCTCGGCGCTCTGGCCGCGCTCGTGCACCAACGACTGCGCGATGGTGGCCGGCGGCATCTGAGGCGTCTGCGCCTGCTGATGACCCGGGCGCATGGCGCCAGGGATCGGGCCGAACTCGCCCGCGTGCGCTCAATGGGGGCGCGGCTGGCCGCCCGCTTCGCCTCGGACCTTTCGGAGCACAGGCTGCACGACCGCATGGCGGGCGCCTTCTCCGCGATGTTCACGGCCTTCCAGTTTGAGCTCTTGGCGCGCAGCAGCGAGCTCGACAGGGATATGGCGCGCGGGGCCCTGGATGCCGCAGCGCCCGAGCGCAAGCCGGCGAGGGCTTATGCCGCCAAGGAGGCCGCGCCGACACCCTTCAAGCGTGGAGACGCAGCATGAGCGCCTTGCGCGGACGACCCGAGGGCGTACAGCAGGCCACGCTCGACATCGCCGGCGCGGACAGCCCGGACACTCTGCCGGCGCTCGGCTCGGCCGTGCAGGGCTGCACCCGCTGTCCGCTTTACCTCAACGCCACGCAGGGCGTACCGGGCGAAGGTCCGCAGCCGGCGCGGCTGATGATCGTTGGTGAGCAGCCGGGCGACCAGGAGGATCTGGCGGGCCGCCCGTTCGTCGGCCCCGCCGGCAAGGTGTTCGACGCCGCGATGGAGCGGGTGGGCCTCGACCGCGCGACGGCTTACGTCACCAATGCGGTCAAGCACTTCAAGTTCGAACAGCGCGGCAAGCGCCGCATCCATGCCAAGCCGTCCACCGGGGAAATCAACGCCTGCAATCTCTGGTTCGTGCATGAGCGCAGGCTGGTCCGCCCCGAACTCATCGTCGCCATGGGCGCGACCGCCTTGCGCGCCGTGCTGGGCAAGGCGGTCTCGGTGAGCTCGTTGCGCGGCGCGGTGCAGGCGCTTCCGAACGGCACGCGGCTGATCGCGACGGTGCACCCCTCCTACCTGCTGCGCATCGAGGACGAGCAGCAGAAGCGGATTGAGTGGCGCGGCTATCTCGCCGATCTTGAGACGGTGCGGGCGCTGCTCGACCAGACCGCTCCGGCCTGAGGGCAGCCGGCCGCCGCGCGGAACGGAAAGCCTGCCGCTTCGTTAGTCTTTGAGACCTCCTCCACCGTCCAACACGGGATGCACCACATGAAAACCGTCCTTGCAGCCGCCGCGCTCGGCCTCCTCGCGCTCACCCCGGCCATGGCCCAGGATTGGCGCGGCGTGAGGCCCGGGGAGCGGCCTCTCGTCCGGCAGATCGAGCCCGATTATCGTGGATCGCGCAATCGCGGGCCGCGCTATGACCGCTATGTCGAGGAGTGCCGCGTGGTGAACGTTCGCCGCCGGCTGCCGAACGGCGACGTGGTGATCCGCCGCACGCGCCGCTGCGGCTGAGGCCGGAGATTCCCGAAGGGCCGCCGACGCTCTGGCTCGGCGGCCCTTTTCCATCATTCGTCACTCACCGCGCGGCCATGGCCCAGCTCGTCTTCTCCGACCACACCGGCCCCGGCATCGGGCGGGTCCGCCATGCCGACGGCTTCACCTATGTGCAACCCGATGGGCGCCCTCTGAAGGACAAGCGCGCTCTGGCGCGGATCGCGGACCTCGGCATCCCGCCGGCCTGGGAGCAGGTCTGGATCTGCCCCGATGCGCTTGGCCACATCCAGGCCGTCGGGCGCGATGCGCGCGGGCGGCTGCAGTACCGCTACCATGCCGCCTTCCGGCTGGAGCGGGACGCCGCGAAGTATTCGCACATCGTCAAGTTCGCGCGTCTCCTGCCGCGCATCCGCGAGCGCATCGCCGCCGACATGACGCGGCCGGGCCTGGGGCGGGAGAAGGTGGCCGCCACGGTGGCGCACCTGCTGGAAAGCACGATGATCCGCATCGGCAACCAGGCCTACGCCAGGGACAACAAGACCTTCGGGCTGAGCACCCTGCGCACGCGCCACCTGACGCTCGAGGGCGCTCGGCTGCGCTTCCGCTTCAAGGGCAAGTCGGGCAAGCCATGGAATGTGGAGATGACGGACCGGCGCGTGGCGCGGATCGTCAGGGCCTGCCAGGAACTGCCGGGCCAGCAGCTCTTCCAGTATGTCGACGAGGATGGCGACATCCAGCGGATCACCTCGCAGGACGTCAACGCCTATCTCCGCGACGCCGGCGGCGCGAAGGTCTCGGCCAAGGATTTCCGGACCTGGGCCGCCACCGTGCTGTGCGCCATGCAACTCGGGCAGCTGCCTTCGGAAACCTCCCAGCGCGGAATCAGGCGGCAGGTCTCCGCAGCGATCAAGGCGGTTTCGACGACCCTCGGCAACACGCCCGCCATCTGCCGCGCCTGCTATGTTCATCCCGAGATCATCACCGCGCATCTGGACGGCGACCTTGCCCGCAGGCTCGCGGCCCAGCTGGCGAAGGCCGACCAGAATTCGAGCCTGAAGCCGGAGGAGCATGCCGTCCTCGCGCTGCTGCGCGAGCGCGTGCGCTCCCAGGCCAGCGCGAGGCGCAAGCTCGCATCCGGCGGCGGCGGGGCGGCACCGCCACGGCGGCCGCGCCAGGGCGCGCTTCCCGCCCTCAGCGCCGGAACCTCCTGAAGCCGAGCGGCGTTGGGTCCGGGCAACGCCCACGAGGATCCTGCCATGAAGACGCTTTTCGCCGTCACCTACCGCTCCGTCGAGGATGCGCGCGCCGCCCTTGCCAAGCTCGGCGACCAGCAGAAGGCGCAGACCATTTCCCTAATGGACGCCGTCATCGTGACGCGAACCCCAGACGGGGGCGTGAAGCTCGACCAGAGCGTCAACACAACCGCCATGGGCGCGCTTTCGGGCGCGATGTGGGGCAGCCTGATCGGCCTCCTCTTCCTGTCGCCTCTTCTGGGCGCGGCGCTCGGAGCGGCCGCCGGCGCCGCGAGCGGCTACGCCACCGATTACGGCATCTCGGACGAGTTCATGACCAGCATGGGCCAGAAGCTGTCCGGCACCGGCGCGACGCTGTTCGTGCTGGCCTCGGACATGACGGCCGACAAGATTGCCGAGACGATAGGCTCGGACACGGCCGAGGTCGTCTACACCTCGATGCCGGACGATCTCGAGCAGCGCTTCAAGTCCAAGTTCGCGCATCGCGGCGAGCCGATGGAACCGGAGGTCGAGACCGCCGCCGCTTCGCTCGATCGCTGAGGCTCAGGCCAGCCTTTCCAGATGCGACAGGACGCTGGCGCGCACATTGTTGATGTGCGTGCGCATCGCGGCCTGCGCCCGCTCCGGGTCGCGGGCCAGAACGGCGTCGATGATCTCGATATGCTCATCCGAGCCCGGCTTCAGCCGCTCGGGAACGCGGCCGGTGTCGAAGATGCGGGTCTTGAGCCTCAGATCCGCGATGAGGTCGGCCATCAGCCGCGAGCCCGCCAGTTCGGACAGCAGCCCGTGCAGCCGGTCATCGACCCTGGCATGCTCGTCGACGTTCGGGGGCGGGCCATCGCGGAAGGCGACGAAGCGCTCGCGCAGGAGCTTAAGCTCCTCGGCGCCGCCACGTTCGGCGGCCCGCCCCGCCGCCTCGACCTCCAGAAGCCGCCGCACATGCAGAATTTCGATCACGTCGTTGACCGAAATGCGCCTGACGACCGGCGTCAGGCCCTCCTGGCGGATGACCAGCCCCTCCCCGACCAGCCGGGTGATCGCTTCGCGCACCGGCGTCCGCGAGACGCCGAGCAGGTCGGCAAGCCTTTTCTCCTGCAGCGCCGTGCCGGTGGTGAGGGCGCCGTCGAGGATCATCTCGCGCAGGCGTTCATAGGTGGCGCGGCCGAGGCTGTGGCCCGCATCGGCGAGGCGGGCCGGCTCGGGAGGCTCCGGCGCCGTCAGGGTCATGGCAGCCTCCTGACGTCGAGCACGCCGTCATGGCGCATGGCGAACCCCGGATGCAGGCCGGCAAGGCCGAGCCTGCGGCGGTGGTTGTAGACGTAGAGCCAGGGCGGGTCCTGTCGCAGCAGGCCATAAATTGCTCGATACACGGCGAACCGGCGCTCCCCGTCCACCGTGCGGCGGGCCTGGTCCAGGAGCCTTTCCACCTCGGGGTTGGCGTAGCCTTCCCACCAGGAGCCCTTCACGCGGGAATCGATCTTCTCGCACAGCACGCGGAAGACGCTCATGGGGCTCGAATCGAAGACGCAGATGTCGTGGATGTTCTTGAGCCTGACCTGATTGGCGTAATGGGTGCGGTCAGGCTCCAGATGGCGGGTGAACGTCACGCCGAGGCCGGCAAGCTGGGCTTCCAGCGCATCGACCAGCGCCTGCGCCTCGTCGG
Organism: Hyphomicrobiales bacterium; assembly: GCA_027489835.1. Taxonomy (GTDB): domain Bacteria; phylum Pseudomonadota; class Alphaproteobacteria; order Rhizobiales; family Beijerinckiaceae; genus Allobosea. The sequence goes on along the minus strand of JAIXZF010000481.1, from coordinate 7,037 downwards.
GTAGCCGCGTGGGGCAGTAGATGTTCAGCGCGAGGCCCGCGCCGTAACCCGCCTCCGCCAGAAGCCGCTTCGCTTCCTCCCTTTCGACCGGGAAGGGCGGCGTCCGGGGATCGGCGCCGGCATGGACCGGGCTCACGAAATTATGCAGCGGCTCGCCATGGCCATTGAGCACGTCGCGCACCAGCGCCTCGCGGTCGATGGCGAGGTTGAGCGCAAGCCGCACGCGAGGGTCCGCGCCCGGTCCGGATGCGCAGTTGAACATCAGGATCAGGGCGACGGGGCTGAGGTAGTCGACGCGGGTGAAGCGGTCCCCGGGCAACGTCTCCCAGCCCTCGCCGAGGCCGTTGGCGACCTGGGCGCGGCCCGAGCGCAGCGCCTCGAGCCGGCTGCCCGCGCTGTCGCCGCGCGTCCAGCGGATGGCATCGTGGGCCGGGGCGCCGTCGAAATGGTCGCGGTTGGCGCGTGCGAGGAGATGGCCATCCTTCTGGTAGCCCTCCAGCGCGTAGGGGCCCGTGCCGACCGCTCGCCTCGCGAGGTCGTCGCCGGCCGCCTCCAGCGCACGGGGCGAGACGATGTGGCCGTAGCCGAGGATGTCGAGGATGTCGGCGATCGGCGTGGCCGTCGTCACCGACAGCGTCGTGCGGTCGATGGCGCTGACGCTCATGCCGGCGAGATACTGCGCGTAGACGCCGGGCGCGCCGAGCGTCGCGCCCATGTCAGGCCGCGCCATGCGCTCGAGGCAGAACTTGACGGCGCCCGCGTCGCACGGCTCCCCGTCATGGAAGCGCACCCCGTCGCGGAGCGTGAAGACGGTGGTGCGCGCGTCGTCGGACATGCGCCATGAGGAGGCGAGCGACGGCTCCCAGTCATTGTCGCCCCGCTTCACAAGCGCGTCGAACAGCCCGCCGAACACGGTCAGCACATCGCCCGAATCCGTGCAGGCATGCGGGTCGTCGAGGACGAGGCGCGGCTGCATGATGGTCAGCTCGGACATGGGGCTTTCCCTTCGCGTCAGGCGGCGGCAGGCAGCGGCGCGCTGGCGGCGTCGTGCAGATGGCAGGCGACTTGCTGGCCTCCGGGCATGGCCCTCATGGCTGGTCGCTCGACGGCGCAGCGGTCGAAGGCAAGGGGGCATCGCGCCCGGAACGGGCATCCGGCCGGCAGGTCGAAGGCGCTCGGCACCTCGCCCTTGAGCTGCTCCTCCGCGGCCGGGAGCGGAGCGCCGATCCGCGGGGCGGCGGCGAGCAGCGCCCGCGTGTAGGGATGAAGCGGGTTCTCGAAGATCGCGTCCTTCGGCCCGGTCTCGACCATGAAGCCGAGATACATGACGCCGATGCGGTCCGAGATGTAGCGCACGACCGAGAGATCGTGGGTGATGAACAGGTAGGAGAAGCCGAACTCGTCCTTGAGGTCCATCATCAGGTTGAGGATCTGGGCCTGGATCGAGACATCGAGCGCCGAGACGGGCTCGTCCGCCACGATCAGCTCCGGCTCGACCGAAAGGGCGCGGGCGATGCCGATGCGCTGGCGCTGGCCGCCGGAGAACTGGTGCGGGTAGCGGCCGGCATGCTCGGCGCCCAGCCCGACCCTGGCGAGCAGCGCCATGGCCCGCTCCTCCCGGTCGCCGGTTGCGCCCTGTCCCTGCGCCCATGGCTCGGTGACGATCTCGCGGACCTGCTGTCGGGGGTTGAGCGAAGCGTAGGGGTCCTGGAAGATCATCTGCATCTTGCGGCGAACGGGCCGCATCGACTCGAAGCCATGCGCCGTGATGTCCTCGCCATCAAGCACGATGCGCCCCGCGGTCGGCTCATGGAGCTTGACGATCGTCTTGGCCAGGCTCGACTTGCCGCAGCCGCTCTCGCCCACGAGGCCGAGGACCTCGCCGCGCCCGATGGAAAGGCTGACGCCGTTGACGGCATGGACGATGCGCCGCCTCGCGGTCAGCCGGCCCTTCTCCACGCGAAGGCGGTCGAAGAAGCCGCCCGAGGCGTCGAAGCGCTGCCTGAGCCCCTCGACCTCGAGAAGGGGACGCGTTCGGTCGGGGGTCATGCCGCGGCCTCCGCCTCGATGGGGAAATGACAGGCCGCCGCGCCGCCTGCGCCGACAGCCGCGAGCGGGGGCGCCTCCACGCGGCACAGGGGCTGGGCGCGCGGGCAGCGCGGGGCGAAGGCGCAGCCCGGCGGCAGCTTCCGGATGTCGGGCACGGCGCCCTGGATCTGGCTGAGCCGTCTGCGGCCCGCCACATGGGCGGGGATCGAGTCGATCAGCCCGCGCGTGTAGGGATGGCGCGGTCGAGCGATGAGCTCGGCGGCCGAGCCGATCTCGACCACGCGGCCGCAATAGAGCACCACGATGCGGTCGGCCATCTGCGATACGGCGGCGAGATCGTGCGTGATGAGGATGAGCGAGGTACCGCGCCGCTGGACCTGGCCCTTCATCAGCCTGAGCAGCTGCGCCTGGATGGTCACGTCGAGCGCCGTGGTCGGCTCGTCCGCGATCAGGAGGCGCGGGCCGGCGATCATGGCGATGGCGATGACGACGCGCTGGCGCATGCCGCCCGAAAACTGGTGCGGGTAATTGCCGAGCCGCTCCTCGGGCTGGGGAATGCCGACCTCGCCCAGCATCTCGATGCAGCGCGCGCGCCGGGCCGCGGCATCCAGCGGGGTGTGGAGCTTCAGCATCTCCTCGAGCTGGTCGCCGATGGTGTAGAGCGGGTTCAGCGCCGTCATCGGGTCCTGGAAGATCATGGCGATCTCCTTGCCGCGCACGCGCTGCAGCTCCGCCTCGGGGAGCTTGACGAGGTCGCGGCCGCCGAACCGGATCTCGCCGGCCTCGATGCGGCCGGGCCTGTCGATCAGGCCCATGATCGAGAAGCCGACCATGGACTTGCCGCCGCCGCTCTCGCCGACCAGTCCGAGGATTTCGCCCGGCGCCAGATCGAAGCTGACGCCATCGACGGCGCGGACCACGCCCCCGAAGGTGTGGAACCAGGTCTTCAGCCCGCGCACGGACAGGAGCGGCTCGGTCATGGCGCGCTCCTCACTTCAGGCGGGGGTTGAGCTCGTCGCGCAGGAAGTCGCCGAGCAGGTTGATGCCGAACACGATGAGCATGATGAACAGGCCGGGAAACACCGAGATCCACCACAACCCGCTGAACAGCACGTCGAAGCCGTTCTTGATGAGCAGGCCGAGCGAGGGCCTGGTGATGGGCACGCCGACGCCGAGAAAGCTGAGCGAGGCCTCGATCAGGATGAAGGTGCCGACCTGGATGGTGGCGACCACGATCAGCGGCGTCAGCACGTTGGGCAGGATGTGCCTGAGGATGATGCGGGCATTCGACAGGCCGGACACCCGCGCCGCCTGCACGTATTCGCGGCCCTTCTCGCGCAGGGTCGAGCCGCGCACGGTGCGCGCATAGACGACCCAGCCCACCGAGGTCAGCGCGATCAGCACCTTCTCGACGCCCGTGCCGAAGGCCGACATCAGGAACAGCGCCGTCAGCACCGAAGGGAAGGAGAGTTGGATGTCGGCGATGCGCATGATGAGGCTGTCGAGCCGCCCGCCATAGAAGCCGGCAAGCAACCCGAGCGTCGTGCCGATCAGGCAGGAGGCGAGCATCGCGGTGAAGCCGATGAAGAGCGAGATGCGGCTGCCATGGATGATGCTGGCCAGCACGTCGCGGCCCTGCTGGTCGGTGCCGAGGAGATACTGCGCGGTGCCGCCCTCGAGCCAGGCGGGCGGCTTGAAGGCGTCCATCAGGTCGAGCTGGCGCACATCGTAGGGGTCCTGCGCGACCAGCATTGGCCCGAACGACACCATGAGGGCGAAGGCCAGGATGATGATCGTGCCGGCGATGGCCGAGGCATTGCGCACCCAGTTATGGGCGAGCTCCGAGGCGGCGAAGCGGCTGAGGCGGGCTGCGAGGGCGCTCATGCTCTGGCCCTCACTTGATCTTGATGCGCGGGTCGATGAACGCGTAGGCGACATCGACGATGAAGTTCACGAGCACGAACAGGAAGGCCACGAACATCAGGTAGACCACGATGACGGGCCGGTCGCCGCGATAGATGGAATCGACCAGCAGCTTGCCGATGCCCGGCCAGGCGAAGATCGTCTCGGTGAGCGTGGCGAAAGCGATGAGGTCGCCCAGCATGAGGCCGAACACCGTGATGAGCGGGATCAGCGCGTTCTTGAGCCCATGCTTGAACAGCACAAAGCGGTTGGCCGCTCCCTTGGCGCGGGCAAACTTGATGTAGTCCTGCTTGAGCACCTCCATCATCTCGGCGCGGATGATGCGCATGAGGATGGCGAGCGTGCCGATGGAGAGCGTCACCGCCGGCAGCACCAGATGCAGGAAGCCCTGCCAGCTGGTGAAGGAAAAGCGCATGCCCATGATCTCGCTGGTGGGCCCGCGCCCCGAAGAGGGGAACATCTGCAGCTTCACCGCGAAGACGAAGATGAGCACCATGCCGAGCCAGAAACCGGGCAGCGAGACGCCGACCAGCGAGCCTGCCATCAGCGCCCGGCTAGACCAGCGGTTGGGGTTGGCGCCCGCATAGACGCCGAGCGGGATGGCGATGACGAGCGCCATCGCCATGGCAAGGAAGACGATCTCCAGCGTCGCGGGCAGCCGCTCCATGATGAGCTGCAGCGCAGGCTGGCGGAAGACGAAGGAACGGCCGAAATCGCCCTGGACGATGTTCGACAGGAAGCGCCAGTACTGCACCAGATGCGACTGGTCGAGGCCCAGGATGCGACGCGCGTTCTCGATCTGCTCCTCGGTCGCGTCGAGCGGCACCATCATATAGGTGGGATCGCCCGTGAAGCTCATCATCACGAAGACGAGCACCGACACGACCCAGAGCACCACGAACATCTGGATGAGGCGCTTGATGAGGTAGCCGAGCACGGGCGTCCTTCGGAATGATGGCATCCGGGGATGGCCTCAGCGGCACACCCCCGGCGAAGAGAAGCCTGCGCTCAGTTCACGTCCATCTCGTATGCCCAGATGAACTTGTCCATGCGGGGCACGACCGTGACGTTCTTCTTGGCGGCGTAGATGTCCTGCTCGTAATGGACCGGGATCATCGGAATGTCCCTGACCGCGATGCGGGTGGCCTGCTGCAGGAATTCGTGGCGCTGCTTCATGTCCGAGGTGGCGTCGGCCTTGTCGATCCACTCGTCGAACTCGGCGTTGGAGTAGGCGCCGCGATTGGCCTGGCCGTAGCCGGCCTTCTTGCCGCGGCTGTAGAGCAGCACGTTGTACATGTTGCCGGCGTCGCCCGAGGGGGTGTCCCAGCCGCTCATGATGAAGCTCGACTTGTCGGACGGCACGCGGATGTAGCCGAAGAAGTTGGCGCGCGGCATCAGGTTGAGGTTGAGCGTGATGCCGATGCGCGAGAGCATCGAGGCCAGCGCCTGGGCGATCGGTCCGTCGTTGACATAGCGGTTGTTGGTCGTGTCCAGGGTCATGGTGAACCCCTTCTCGAAGCCGGCCTCCTTCATCAGGGCGCGGGCCTTGTCGAGATCGAACGGATACTCCTTGCGGATGTCGAGGCCGGGCACGTAGCCCAGATGCGAGGCCGGCACATACTGGTCGCTCGGCGTCGAAAAGCCGTTCATCACCACCGTGCGGATCGCGTCGACGTTGATGGCGCGGATGATCGCCTCGCGCACGCGGCGGTCCTTCATCGGGTTCACCGGCAGGTCGATGGTGGGCGACTTGTCGCGCGTGTCGAGGGCCAGCACGATGTTGAGCAGGCTCGGCCGGGCGATGACGTTGAAGGCGTTGTTGGCGCGCACGCTGGCCACGTCGCGCACGGCGAGGTCCTGGATCACGTCGACGCCGCCGGTCAGCAGCGAGGCGGTGCGGGTGGCGGGGTTGGTGATCGGCTTGAAGGTGACCTTGTCGATCTTCGGCTTGCCGCGCCAATGGTCGGTGAAGGCCTCCATGACGATGCGGTCTTCCTTCACCCACTCGGCCAGCTTGTAGGGGCCGGTGCCCATCGGCTTGAGGCCCACCTGCTCGTCGCCGATGGCCCTGGTGTGCTTCTCGTTGAGGATCAGGATCTCGGCCAGCGCCATGTGCAGCACGGCGTAGGGCTTGGGCGTCTTGAACTCGACCGTGTAGTCGTCGATGGCGCGGGCCGAGGCGATGTTCGCGACGAGGCTCGCCATCAGCGCCTTCTTCAGCCGCTCGACCGTGAACACCACGTCCGAGGCCTTGAGCTCGTCGCCATTGTGGAACTTCACGCCCTTGCGCAGGCGGAACACCCAGGTCGTGTCGTCCACCACCTGCCAGCTCTCGGCAAGGCCGGGGCGGAACTCCAGCTCCGGCGTGCGCTGCACCAGCGGGTCATAGAAATGGTAGAACATGATGTTGCCGGTCAGCTCGTTCGCGGCGTGCGGATCGAGGATGACCGCGTCGGCCGTGAGCGCGATGGTCAGCGACTTGCCCTGGGCGAAGGCGGGGCCAACGAAAGCGGCGCCCGTGAGCGCTGCCGCGACGAGCCCGCGGCGGGTGAGGCGCGCGATGGCGAGGTTCTTCATGGTCTACTCCCCTTCTTGATCTGGATGGATGGGCGCCGTCAGGCGAGGGCCGACTGGATCTCGATCTGGTAGCCCTCGGGATCGTTGAAGACGAAGGCCCTGATCTTCAGCTCGGTGTTGGAGCGCGGGCCGCGCAGGCCGGTCACGTTCTGCGTCGAAATCCAGGCATGCCAGGCGTCGACATCCTCGACCCGGAAGCAAACCTGCACGGGCTTGATGTCGTTGGCGCGGTGGCTGCCGCGCGTCTCGTCGACCAGCCCGACATGGCCTTCGCCGACGACGTGATAGATCTTGCTCCAGCCCTGATCGATGGCGAGCGTGAAGCCCAGCACGTCCTCGTAAAAGCGCATCGCGGCCGGCAGGTCGCGGTAATAGAGGAAGGTGATGAGCTTCTGGTTCGCGGCGGCAGGCGGACGGGCAGCAGGAGCAGACATCAACGGGCCTTCGCAATGATCAGGGCAATTTCATACACACGGTATACCGGGCGT
>JAIXZF010000087.1 GCA_027489835.1 Hyphomicrobiales bacterium | reverse complement strand
TCCTTGAGCGCCGAGGCCATTTCGAGCGCATGGGAGCGGCTCTCCATCTGGCAGGGCCCGGCGATCAGCGCGAAGGGCAGGTCGTTGGAGAACGACACGCCGCCGACGGTCACGGTGTTCGGCATAAGGGACGGCCTCCGGCCGGTGCGGGTACGCGTCAGCGGATCAGCCGCCGCAGGCTTGGCGACATGGTGAGTTCGGTGGGATTCGAACCCACGACCCCATGATTAAAAGTCACGTGCTCTACCGACTGAGCTACGAACTCGCACCATGTGGCGGTGCTGATAGGCGAGGGCGGTTGATGGGTCAACCGGCCTTGATCCCGCGGGCCGGGGCTGGATAATGGTCCGTCGCCAGCGGGAACCCTCCATGATGATGCCAAGCCTCGACGAGCTGCGGGCCGCAGCCGAGATCGTGCATGCCCACATGCCGCCGACGCCCCAGATCGCCTGGCCGCTGCTCAAGCGCCGCCTCGGGATGGAGGTCGTGGTCAAGCACGAGAACCACACCCCGACCGGCGCCTTCAAGGTGCGGGGCGGCTTCGTCTACATGCAGGCCTATGCCGAGGCCGAGCGCGCGCGGCTGGAAGGTGCCAACACGCCCCGCGGCGTCGTCAGCGCCACGCGCGGCAACCACGGCCAGAGCATCGCGCTGGCCGGCCTCGCCTTCGGCATTCCCGTGACCATCGTCGTGCCGCATGGCAATTCGCGCGAGAAGAACGCCGCGATGAGGGCCTTCGGCGCCGAGCTCATCGAGGCTGGCGAGGATTTCGACGCCGCGCGCGCGGTCGCCATCCGTACCGCCGAGGAACGCGGCCTTGCCATGGTGCCGTCCTTTCACATGAACCTGGTGAGGGGCGTTGCGTCCTATGCGCTCGAGCTCTTTGACGCGCGGCCCGATCTCGACGCGGTCTACGTGCCGATCGGTCTGGGCTCCGGCATCTGCGGCGTGATCGCGGCGCGCGACGCGCTCGGGCTCAAGACTGAAGTGATCGCTGTGGTCTCGGAGATCGCGGACGCCGCCGCCCGGTCGATCGAGGCGGGCCGCATCGTCGAAGGCCATTCCGCGCGGACCTTCGCGGATGGCATGGCCACGCGCATTCCCCACCCGGATGCGTTCGCGATCTATGCGAAGGGCGCGGCCCGGGTCGTGCGAGTCAGCGACGACGAGGTGGCCGAGGCGATCCGCATCTATCACGAGGACACGCACAACATGGCGGAGGGCGCGGGCGCTGCCCCGCTCGCGGCCCTCATCAAGGAGAAGGACCGCCAGCAGGGCAAGGCCTGCGGCGTGATCCTGTGCGGCGGCAACATCGACCGCGACTGGGCCGCCACTGTCCTGTCGGGTGGCACGCCCGAGCCGCGATGAGCCGTGCGCGCGACTCGTGATTGTCTTTGCGAGGCGAAGCCGAAGCAATCCACGTCGCGATTGCGTTAGGCTGGCGGCGAATATGTCGCTGGGTCGCTTCGCTTCGCTCGCGATGACCAATCTGGCAGACGTTATGCCGACATGATTTGAGATGAGCCCCCGATGACCGACCCCCGCATTCCCTACCTGCGCGAACTCGAGAAGAAGCTGCTGTGGCTGTCCACCTGGACGATCCACAACGCCAACCATCTGCGCGCGCCGGGCGAGATCAAGGTCGGCGGGCATCAGGCTTCGTCGGCCTCGCTCGCCTCGATCATGACGGCGCTCTACTTCGCGGCGCTGAAGCCGGAGGACAGGGTGGCGGTGAAGCCGCACGCCTCCCCGATCTTCCATGCCATCCAGTACCTGATGGGCAACCAGACCCGCGAAAAGCTGGAGAATTTCCGCGGCTACAAAGGTGCGCAGTCCTACCCCTCGCGCACAAAGGATGTGGACGACGTCGATTTCTCCACCGGCTCGGTGGGCCTCGGCGTGGCGCAGTCGCTCTTCGCCAGCCTGGTGCAGGACTATGTGAAGGCCAAGGGCTGGGCGGCCGACAAGCCGGAAGGCCGGATGATCTCCCTTGTCGGCGACGCGGAGATGGACGAGGGCAACATCTTCGAGGCGCTTCTGGAAGGCTGGAAGCATGGCGTGCGCAATGTCTGGTGGGTGGTCGATTACAACCGCCAGAGCCTAGACGCCGTCATCCGCGAAGGATTGTGGGAGCGCTTCGAGGCCATCTTCCGCGCCTTCGGCTGGGATGTGGTCATCATCAAGCATGGCGAGCTGCAGCAGGCGGCGTTCCGCGAGCCTGGCGGCGAGAAGCTGCGCGAATGGATCGACAGCTGTCCCAACCAGCTTTACTCGGCCCTGACCTATCAGGGCGGCGCCGCGTGGCGGAAGCGGCTGCTGGACGATCTCGGCGACCAGGGGCCGCTCACCCGGCTCATCGAGGCGCGCAGCGACGCCGAGCTCTCCGACCTCATGACCAATCTCGGCGGCCACGACCTGCCGAGCCTGGTCGAGGCCTTCGAGACGGCGGCGAAGCATGACCGGCCGACCTGCTTTCTCGCCTACACCATCAAGGGCAAGGGCCTGCCGCTCGCCGGCCACAAGGACAACCACGCCGGCCTGCTGACGCCGACCCAGCTCGAGGCCTACCAGAAGAGCGCGGGCGTCAGGCCCGGCCATGAATGGGACCGCTTCGAAGGCCTCGGCAAGGACGCGGCCGAGATGGAGCGGTTCCTCGCCTCCGTGCCCTTCTTCGCCCAGGGGCGACGCCGCTTCGTCGCGCCGAAGATCGAGGTGCCGGCCGCGCTCGAGGCGCCGAAGCAGCCGTCGATGTCCACACAGGCAGGCTTCGGGCTGCTCCTCAACGAGATCGCCCGGCAGGACAGTGCCTTCGCCAGCCGCATCGTCACCACAGCACCCGACGTCACGGTCTCGACCAACCTTGGCGCCTGGGTGAACCGGCGCCAGCTCTATGCACGCAAGTCGATGACCGACGTGTTCAAGCGCGAGCGCATTCCCTCGACCTATTCCTGGGAGTTCTCGCCGCAGGGCCAGCATGTCGAGCTCGGCATCGCGGAGATGAACCTGTTCATCCTGCTCTCGGCCATGGGCCTGTCGCATTCGCTGTTCGGCGAGCGCCTGCTGCCCATCGGCACGCTCTACGACCCCTTCATCAGCCGCGGCCTCGATGCGCT
>JAIXZF010000141.1 GCA_027489835.1 Hyphomicrobiales bacterium | reverse complement strand
TCGCCCGCAACAACGCCCAGGCGCTGCAGATCATGGATCGCGCCGGATGGAAGTGACGCATGGCGTTTGAGGCTGCGCGGCCGCTTCAGGCCACGGACATCCCGATCAGGCCCGGCCACACCCTCGCGCGGCCGGGCTTCGTCGCGCGGCTGCGGCGCGGCCTCACGCCGCTGACCGCGGCGGCGCTGGCGCTCGCTCTCATCGTGGCGCTGCCGCTGATCGGGCTGCTGCTGACCCTGACGCAAGCCGATCAGGGCAGCCTCGCCCATCTTGGCCGGACGATCCTGCCCGAGGCGGCGATGAACACGCTCGGCCTGATGGCACTGGTGGGCGTGGGCTGCGCCGCGCTCGGCGTCAGCACCGCATGGCTGGTGACGGCCTTCCGCTTTCCAGGTTCGCAGGTGCTGCAATGGCTGCTGCTGCTGCCCATGGCGATGCCGGCCTACATCATCGGCTATGCCTACACCGACGCGCTGGCCTTTGCCGGCCCGGTGCAGAGCGCGCTGCGCGAGGCTTTCGGCTGGTCGAAGGCGGATTACTGGTTTCCCGACATCCACGGCGTGTGGGGCGTCAGTCTGATGCTGACGCTGGTGCTCTACCCTTACGTCTACATGCTGGCGCGGACGGCCTTCGTCGAGCAGTCCGCCTGCATCATGGAGGCCTCGCGCACGCTGGGCGGCGGCATGGGCGAAAGCTTCCGCCGCATCGCGCTGCCGCTGGCGCGCCCCGCCATTGCGGCCGGCACGGCGCTGGCGCTGATGGAAGCGCTGGCCGATTTCGGCACCGTGCAATATTTCGGCATCAACACCTTCACGACCATCATCTACCGCACCTGGTTCGGCATGGGAGACCGCATCGCGGCGGCCCAGCTCTCGGTCGGGCTGATGGTCTTCGTGCTTGCGCTGGTAGCGATCGAGCATCAGGCGCGCGGCGCCAGGCGCTATGGCCGGACGACGCGCCGCGAGCGCATCCTCGGCGCCAAGCTCCTGACCGGCTGGCGACGGCACGCGGCACTGGGCGCCTGCGCCCTGCCCGTCATCCTCGGCTTCGTCGTTCCGGTCCTGATCCTGCTGCGGCTCCACGCGCGCGGCGGGGACCCGTTCTTCGGCGCGCGGTTCCTGGGCTACGCCGCCAACTCCTTCATCCTCGCGCTGTCGGCCTCGGTCATCATCGTAGCGGCAGGCGCGCTCCTGGCCTATGCGCTGCGGACGACGCGATCCGACCTCGCGCGCGGCGCCGTGCGCTTCGCGACGCTGGGCTACGCCATTCCGGGCACGGTGATCGCCGTCGGCGTGTTGCTGCCGCTCGGCGCCTTCGACAATGCGCTGGATTCAGCCATGCGCGGCGCGTTCGGCATCTCGACGGGGCTTTTGCTGAGCGGGACGCTGGTTGCCCTGATGTTCGCCTACGTCGTGCGCTTCCTCGCCATCGCGACCGGCGGCATGGAGGCGGGCTATGCGCGCATCGGGCTCAACATCGACCATGCGGCGCGCACGCTGGGCTCGACGCAGGGCGGCGTGGCCAAGCGCGTGCACCTGCCGATGCTCAGGCGCTCCCTGCTGACGGCGGCGCTCGTCGTCTTCGTGGACGTGATGAAGGAGCTGCCGGCGACGCTGATCGTCAGGCCGTTCAACTTCGACACGCTCGCGGTCAGGGTCTACCAGCTCGCATCCGACGAGCGGCTGGCGCAATCGTCCACGGCTGCGCTCACCATCGTGGCGATCGGGATCGTGCCCGTGCTGCTGCTGACGCGGGCGATGCGGCAGGCGCAGAGTTGACATGGCAAGCCGCCTCGGCCTCGTGACGCTGGTGGTCCATGACTACGACGAGGCCATCGGCTTCTTCACCGACAAGCTGCGCTTCCAGCTTGTCGACGATTCCCCGCTGCCGGACGGCAAACGCTGGGTGGTCGTTTCGCCAGCCCTTGGATCGCCGATGAACCTGCTGCTGGCCCGCGCAGCCAATGCCGAACAGAAAGCGGCGGTCGGACGTCAGGCGGGCGGGCGGGTCTTCCTGTTCCTCGAGGTCGATGACTTTGCGGCGTCGCACCGGTCCATGACCGAGCGCGGCGTCAGATTCCTCGAAGATCCGCGGCACGAGCCTTACGGCACCGTCGCGGTCTTCGAAGACCTATGTGGCAACAAATGGGATTTGATCCAGAAGAACTGAGGTCGCTCAAGCCGCTTTCTGGCCGCCAAGCGCCACCGAGAAAGCAGCCTCGGTCTTGGCCTTGACCTCGTCGAGCGTCACGCCATCGGCGAGTTCGATCAGGGTCATGCCGCCCTTCTTCCGGTCGATAGCGAAGACGGCAAGGTCGGTGATCACGAGATCGACCACGCCCGTGCCGGTCAGCGGCAGGTTGCACGCCTTGAGAAGCTTCGACTCGCCCTTGGCTTCGTGCTCCATCACGACCACGACCTTCTTGACGCCGGCCACGAGGTCCATGGCGCCGCCCATGCCCTTGACCATCTTGCCGGGGATCATCCAGTTCGCGAGGTCGCCATTCTCGGACACCTGCATGGCGCCGAGGATCGACAGGTCGATGTGCCCGCCGCGGATCATCGCGAAGGAGTCGGCCGAGGAGAAATAGCTCGTCGTCGGCAGCTCGGTGATGGTCTGCTTGCCGGCGTTGATGAGGTCGGCATCCTCCTCGCCCTCGAACGGGAACGGGCCCATGCCGAGCATGCCGTTCTCGCTCTGCAGCTGCACGTTGACGCCAGCCGGGATGTAGTTCGAAACCAGCGTGGGAATGCCGATGCCGAGGTTGACGTAAAAGCCGTCCTTGAGCTCCTGCGCGGCGCGCGCCGCCATCTGTTCGCGGGTCCAGGCCATCTGTAGTCTCCTCGCGTTTCGTCGTCGGTTGGCGGGCGCTCAGGCGGCGCGCTTGCGCACGGTGCGCTGCTCGATCCGCTTCACGGCGTTCGGGACATGGATCATGCGCTTCACGTAGATGCCGGGCGTGTGCATGTGGTCGGGATCGATCTCGCCGACATCGACCAGATGTTCGACCTCGGCCACCGTCACCTTCGCGGCGGTCGCCATCATCGGATTGAAGTTCCGCGCGGTCTTCCGGTAGACGAGGTTGCCCTCGGTGTCGCCCTTCCAGGCGTGCACGATGGCGAGGTCGGCGAACAGGCCGCGCTCCATGATGTAGCGCTCGCCGTCGAACTCGCGCTCCTCCTTGCCCTCGGCGATCAGCGTGCCGACGCCCGTCTTGGTGAAGAAGGCGGGGATGCCGGCCCCGCCGGCCCGGATGCGCTCGGCCAGCGTGCCCTGCGGGTTGAACTCGATCTGCAGCTCTCCGGCGAGGTACTGGGTCGCGAAGGTCTTGTTCTCGCCGACATAGGACGAGATCATCTTCTTCACCTGCCGCGTCTCTAGCAGCACGCCGAGGCCGATCCCGTCGACGCCGGCATTGTTGGCGACGACGGTCAGGCCCTTGACGCCCGCTTCGCGGATCGCCGCGATCAGCGCCTCCGGAATGCCGCACAGGCCGAAGCCGCCCGCCATGATCAGCATGTCGTCGCGCAGCAGGCCGGCGAGCGCGGTGACGGCGTCGGGATAGACCTTCTTCATGCTTGCAATCTCCGTCTCGGGCGCCTCGCGGACGCCCTGAACCTTTAGCGCCATCGAACGCCACGCGCTCCGCTTGTCAACGGTCAACTTGCGCGGAAGTCGCCGCTTCGGCAGCAAGCGGCGGTCCCGAAGCAGGCCCCTGCTCCGCCTCGACATTGACCTCCGGCGGGATTACACAGGTTCGCCCGCGCCGCGCGGCCGACATCGCGCTCCGGCCGCGGCATTGCCGCCAGTCCCGCGGGCGCGTCCATGCCCGATCCTTGACCAGAGACCGCATGCCTTCATGAAGAGACGCTGGCGACTTTTGGGCATTGCCGGTCTGGCTGGCCTCGTTGCTGTCGCTTTCCAGCCCTGGCGGCTGGCGGAGCGCACCATCGAGGCGCGCCTGCTCGCTCATCTCTCGCAGAAGCTCGGCGTCACGGTCGAGGCTGCCGGCGGCGGCGCCTTCGCGCTCCTGCCGACGCCGCGAATCATCGCCGAGGACATCGTGGCGCGCACGCCGGACGGCCTCGCCACGGCCCGCATCCCGCGTCTGCGCGCCGACATCCACGTGCTGGCGCTGCTCGGCGGGCGGATCGAATTCGACCATGTCACGCTGTTCACGCCGCAGGTCGAGCTCGCGCTGGGCGACCGCAGCGTCGACATCCTGGCGCTGGCGGGCTCGCGCGCTGCGTCGGAACTGTCGGCCATGCCGCGCATCTCCATCCGCGACAAGGGCTCGGTCTTCATCCGGCGGGGCGTGGGAATCATCTCCTCCGTCCGCGATCTCGAGCTCACGCTCGCCAGCCGGTCGCGCGGCGATCCGCTCGAGGTCGAGGGCTCGGCGACGTGGAGGGGTGAACAGGTCAGCTTCGCCTTCGCCAGCAATTCCACCATGCGCTCGACCCTGCCGATGGCGCGGATCCGGTCCGACCTCGTCAGTCTCGATTTCGCCCATCGCCGCGGGGCCGCTGCCAGCCAGGGCGACGCCGACGTCGTGGAGGGGCAGATCCAGGTCACCGCGAGTTCGGCGTCTCGGCTCGGCAGCTGGCTGGCCTCCGGCTCGCCCGTGCTGCTGCCGCTCGGCTCGACGGCCCTCAACGGCACGATGCGCGTCGGCGCGCAGGGCGCGCAGGTCCGCAACGCGGTCGTGACGTTGGGCGGCGACACGCTCGAAGGCGCGCTGGACTGGCGCAAGCGCGACAGCCGCTGGCTGCTCTCCGGCACCTTCGCCGGCAAGAGCCTCGACATTGGCCGACCGCTGGCGGGCATCGACGCGAGGCGGCTGAACATGCCCGATCCGGCCGCGACGGCGCAGCTCGACATCGACGACCTGCTCGCCCACGACATCGACATCCGGCTCTCGCTCCAGCGGGTCAGGCTGCCGGGGCTGACGCTGAGCGACGTGGCCGGCCAGGTGATGGCGACCGAGCAGCGCTTCGACATTTCCGTCGCCAATGCCTCGCTCTATCGCGGCCAGCTCAGGGGCCGCGCCTCGCTCGGCCGGACCGAGGCCGGCATCGAGATCAAGGCCCAAGTCAACGCCGAACGCGTCGACCTGGCGGGCCTGAGCCAGGACCTGTTCGACGCGCGCAGGCTGACCGGCGCCGGTTTCCTGCAGCACCAGATCGAGATGACCGGGCGCTCGCCGGCCGAACTGCTGTCCAGCGCCACCGGCAGGCTGGCCTTCGTCGCGCGCAACGGCGACTTCATGGGCACCAACCTCAACGACGCCATGCGCCGCATCGAGCGCCAGCCGCTAGCCGTCGCGCGCGACTGGCGCGGCGGGCGGACGAACTTCGAGCAACTCGTCGTCAATGCCAACATCGTCAACGGCGTCGTCGAAATCGTTGAGGCGCGCGCTGCCGGGCCAGCGTTCAAGCTCGCGGTCGAGGGCAACATGTCGATCTTCGAGCGGCTCTACCGGCTGACGGGCCTCGTGCAGTCGGCCAGCGGCGCGAGCCAGGTGCCGTTCGACGTCGGCGGCGCGCTGCTCGAGCCCGTGGTGGTGGTCAACCAGCGCGCGCTGCTGGAGCGGTCTGGCGCCGCGGCACCGCTGCTGCAGCGGGCGCCCTGACGCTTCAACTCCGCAATTGCCTGCCCAAATCGCGCTTGACCAGCAGCGAGGCGGCGATCACGCCGACCGTGACCAGACCGATCAGCACCGAGCAGATGGCGTTGATCTCCGGGGTGACCCCCAGCCGCGCCTGTCCGTAGATCCGCATCGGCAGCGTCGTCGCGCCAGGGCCGGATACGAAGCTCGCGATGACGAGGTCATCCAGCGAAAGCGTGAGGGCGAGCAGGAAGCCCGCGAGCACCGAGGTCGAGATCAACGGCAGCGTGACCTTGATGAACGCCATGGGCGCCGTGCACCCCAGGTCGCGCGCGGCTTCCTCCAGGCTGCGGTCGAGCGTCACCAGCCGCGCCTGCACGACGACCGCCACGAAGCAGGTCGAGAAGGTGGCGTGGGCCAGCACGATGGTCCAGAAGCCGCGGTCGAGGCCGATGGCGACGAAGAGCAGCAGCAGCGACAGCCCCGTGATGATCTCGGGCATGACCAGCGGCGCGTAGACCATGCCCGCCAGCAGGCCCTTGAAGCGGAAGGGGCCGAGGCGCGTCAGCGAGATCGCGGCGAGCGTGCCGAGCAACGTCGCCGCCAGCGCCGAGGCGAGGCCGATGCGCAGGGTGATGAAGGCCGCTTCCATCAGCGGACCATTGCCGGGCAGCGCCGCGTACCACCTGGTGGAAAAGCCGGCCCAGACCGTGACGAGGCGGGACGCGTTGAAGGAAAACAGCACGACGATGAGGATCGGGATGTAGAGAAAGGCGAAGACCAGCGACAGAACCGTCGCGTCCCACGCGCCGAAACGGCGCCGACTCATCGTGCGGTCTCCCAGCGCCGGGCTTCGACCGCGCGGTAAATGAGGATGGGCGGCAGGAGAGCGGCGAGCAGCATGATGGCGAGCGCGGAGGCGAGCGGCCAGTCGCGGTTGGAGAAGAACTCGCTCCAGAGCGTGCGGCCGATCATCAGCGTGTCCGAGCCGCCCAGCAGGTCCGGGACAACCACCTCGCCCACCGCCGGAATGAAGACAAGGAGGGCTCCGGCGACGGCCCCTGGCAGTGAAAGCGGCAGCATGACCAGCCAGAACGCCTTCCAGCGCGGCGCGCCGAGGTCCTGCGCCGCCTCCATCAGCGATGGATCAAGCCGGTCGACGGCCGCGAAGAGCGGCAGCGCCATGAAGGGCAGATAGGCGTAGACCAGTCCCAGCACGATGGCGAAGTCGGTGTTGAGGAAGGCGACGGGCTCGTCGACGACGCTTAGCCAGAGCAAGGCCGTGTTGAGGTAGCCTTCCGGCCTGAGGATCCCGATCCAGGCGTAGACCCTGATGAGAAAGCTCGTCCAGAAGGGCAGGATGACGAGCGCCAGGCCCAGCGGCTTCCAGCGCGGCGGCAGGCGCGAGAGCGCGAGCGCCAGCGGATAGCCGATGAGCAGCAGGATGACGGTGGCGAGGCCGGCGAGCTTCAAAGACGACCACAGCGAAGCGACGTAGAGGCTGTCGCCGAACAGGGTCGCGAAATTGGCGAGGTCGAGCGCGCCGAGGTCCCCGCGCAGCCTGTCCCAGCCGGCGGCGAGATCGAAGACCGGACGGTAAGGGGGCTGCGCGGTGGCGGCCGTGGACAGCGACATCCGCACGATGATGGCGAAGGGCGCAAGGAACAGCGCTCCCAGCCAGAGCATCGGCAGCGCCGGCACCAGCGCGCGCTTCCAGCTGCCCCGCCGGGTCATCGGGTCAGCACCAGCGCCGCAGTGGGCGAGAAGGCGATCGTGACAACATCGTCGAGGCCGATGGCCTGAGACATTTCGCGATCCGCGTTGATCTGGCTGACGCGCAGCACCGGCCCCTCCTCCATCGCCACGGAATAGAGCGTTCCGTCGCCGCGGTAGCCGATGTCGGTGACCCGGCACAGCGCCCGGTTCGGGCCCTGCAAGCCCTCGCCAGGGGTCAGCCTCAGCTTTTCGGGCCTGATGGCGAGGGCGACGGCGCGGCCGGGCTCGACCGGCTCATTCGGGGCCGCGACCTCGACCGCGCCGAAACCGGGACAGGCAAGCACAACGGAGCCGGGCGCCACTTGCGTCACCCTGGCCTCGATCAGGTTGATGTCGCCGAGGAAGCTGGCAACCGCGCGGCTCTGCGGCTCCTCGTAGACCGAGCGGGGCGGGCCGACCTGGATGACCTTTCCCGCCTCCATGACGGCAATGCGGTCAGCCAGCACCATGGCCTCGTCCTGGTCGTGGGTGACGACGAGGAAGGTGGTGCCGAGCTCGCGCTGGATTGCCATGAGTTCGAACTGCGTGCGCTCGCGCGTGCGCCGGTCGAGCGCGCCGAGCGGCTCGTCGAGCAGCAGCACCTTGGGCTGGCGCGCGAGTGCCCGGGCCAGCGCGACACGCTGCTTCTGCCCGCCTGACAGGGCATCGGGCTTGCGCCGCTCGAGGCCTGTCAATTCGACCAGCGCCAGAAGCCTGGCCACGCGATCGGCGATGTCGCCTCTGCCGAGCCGCTGCTGGCGCAGGCCAAACGCGACATTGTCCGCGACGCTGAGGTGCGGAAACAGCGCATAAGACTGGAACATCATGTTGACCGGCCGCAAATGCGGCGGCTGGCCGACGAGGTCGGCGCCATCCAGCAGGATGCGGCCCCGATCGGGATCGTCGAAGCCGGCGAGCATGCGCATCAGCGTGGTCTTGCCGCAGCCCGACGGGCCGAGCAGGCAGAAGATCTCGCCGGCATGGATGTCGAGGGTGACGCCGTCGACCGCCCTCACCTGCCCGAAATCGCGGGTGACGCCGTCGAGCCGGATCAGCGGCTGGCGGCCCGGCTCGAGCCATGGCGCGAAAGCAGCCCGTCCCGCGCGCGACACGCTTCGCGTTGCGGCAGGGATGGTCATGTAGTGATTCCGTCAAGGCCCATGCCTTGAACATAGGGCGGCCGAGGCGCGGCGAACAATCGCCCGGCGCGAAGGATGCCTCAGCGCAGGAGGTCGACGGCCAGGGGCGTCATCATGTTGATGTCGAGCCGCATCCGTCCGAAGTCATGCGCGACCGAGCTGGCAACGATGCCAATGGCGAGGACGAGCCCCAGTGCGACGGCGGCGAGCGCCATCCCCGAGACGCGGCTGGCGCCAAAAGTCAGCCTGTTTTCACCCATTGCCTCACCCCATCGAATCGACGGCGTCCAGTGAGGTGATTTCGGTGCCGACGT
>JAIXZF010000257.1 GCA_027489835.1 Hyphomicrobiales bacterium | reverse complement strand
GAGGCCGGCAGGCGGAGGGCATCGAGCATGTCGAGCATGCGCCACGCGCCGACCCGGTTGCCGTAATCGCGCCAGGCGTAGTTCAGCACGTCCGGCTGCGGGCCGCCCGGCGCGAGCTCGGCGCCCAGCCCTTCCCCGAAGGCGAAATGTTCGAGGTTGACGCCGAGATAGACGGCGAGCCGCTTGCCGTTCGGCCAGTCATAGGCCGGCCTGCCCCGGATGGGGCGATAATCGTAGCGGTGATGGCTGGGCAGCTTCATGGACACGGATGGCCTGATCCTTGTATCGCGGGCGGGCCGCGTGCCGCAATCACTTGCAAGAACCCCGCCACGCAGACCTTGCCGGAGCCTCCCATGCCGACCGACGCCGACATCCTCGCCAAGCTCTCAGCGCTCGGGCACAGCCTGCCGCCGCCGGCGAGCCCGGTGGGCGAATTCATCACCTGGCGGCGCGAAGGGACGATGATCTTCCTCGCCGGCCAGATCTGCGAGGTGGCTGGCAAGCCCTGGCCCGTCGGCCCCTATGGCGCCGGCGTCGACCTTTCCGCGGCACGCGCCGGGGCGCTGGCCATCGGGCTTCAGCTCCTGCGCACCTTGCGCGATGCGCTCGACGGCGATCTCGGGCGCGTCCGGCGCGTCGTGATGGTGCGCGGCTTCGTGACGACCGCGCCGGGCATGGGCGATTATCCGAAGGTCATCAACGCCTGCTCCGAGCTGTTCATCGCGCTGTGGGGCGAGGAGGGCCGCCATGCGCGCACCTCGATCGGCGTGGCGCAGCTGCCGCTCGACGCGACGGTGGAGATCGACGCGGCCTTCGCGGTCGATTGAGGCACCTCGCCGAAAATGCCCCGATGCCATGGCGCAAGGGCGCGCTTTGCACTATGAGGCCAGGATAGCAGCGGAGGGTCATGGTCCGGATGGACCCCCTCCCCAACCCGGCCGGAACGGCACGGCACGCGAGGCCGCCTCCACCGACCCCAAGACAGGCGGCGTCATCTTGACCCTCGAACTCATTCCGCCGGCGCTCAAGCGCGCCCTCGACGAACGCGAATACACCGAGCTGACGCCCGTGCAGGCGGCGGTGATCGCGCCCGAGGCGGCGGGCCGCGACCTCCTCGTCTCCGCGCAGACCGGCTCGGGCAAGACCGTGGCCTACGGGCTCGGGATCGCAGCCACGCTGCTGGGCGAGGCCGAGTTCATGCCCAAGGCTTCGGCCCCGCTCGCGCTCGTGGTCGCGCCGACGCGCGAGCTCGCGCTTCAGGTGCAGCGCGAGCTCGAATGGCTCTATGCCAAGGCCGGCGCGCGCATTGTCCCGTCGGTCGGGGGCATGGACCCCCAGCGTGAGCGCAGGCTGCTCGCGGAAGGCAGCCACATCGTCGTCGGAACGCCGGGCCGGCTGCGCGACCACATCGAGCGCAACAGGCTCGACCTGTCGCAACTGAAGGCCGTCGTGCTCGACGAAGCGGACGAGATGCTCGACCTCGGCTTCCGCGAGGATCTCGAATTCATCCTCGAGGCGACGCCCAAGGAGCGCCGCACGCTGCTGTTCTCGGCCACTCTTCCGCGCGGCATCGCGGCGCTCGCCAAGAGCTACCAGAGCAACGCCTTCCGCATCGAGGCCTCGGGCGGCGAGAGCGGCCATGCCGACATCGACTACCGCGCCATCCGCATCGCGCCAAAGGAGACCGAGCACGTCATCGTCAACGTGCTGAGGCTCGTCGACGCGCCGGCGTCTATCATCTTCTGCAACACCCGCGATGCGGTTCGGCACTTGCAGGCCACGCTGGTGGAGCGCGGCTTCTCGGCCGTCTATCTCTCGGGCGAACTCGGCCAGAACGAACGGAACCAGGCGCTCCAGGCGCTGCGCGACGGCCGGGCCCGCATCTGCGTCGCCACCGACGTCGCCGCGCGCGGCATCGACCTGCCCAATCTCGGGCTCGTCATCCATGCGGACCTGCCGCACGACGCGGAAATCCTGCAGCACCGCTCGGGCCGCACTGGCCGCGCGGGCCGCAAGGGCGTCAGTGTCGTGATCGTGCCGCCTGCCCGCCGCCGCAAGGCGGAGGGGCTGCTCGCGGAGGCCGGCATCGAGCCGCGCTGGACGCTGCCGCCGACGGCCGAGGACATCCGCGCGCTCGACCGCCAGCGAATGGTCGAGGACCCGGCCCTGCGCGAGGAGCCCTCGGAGGAGGACCTCGCCATGGCGAAGCTGCTGATGGCCGAGCGCACGCCCGACGAGATCGCCGCGATGCTGGCCCGCATCTGGCGCTCGCGCCTGCCCGAGCCCGAAGAGGTGAGCGATCCCAGCTCGTGGTTCGACAAGGCGCTGCGCGTGCGCAACGGGCAGGACCGCGAGCGGACCGGCAAGGAACGGCCCTTCAGCCGTGAGCGCGGCCCGCGCGAGGCCGCGTCGGGCGACAATGGCACCGTGCTGTTCAGGGTCGAGATCGGCCGCAAGAACAAGGCGGACCCGAAATGGCTGCTGCCGATGCTCTGCCGTCGCGGCAAGGTCACACGCGACGACATCGGCGCGATCCGCATCTTCGACACCATCACCGAGGTGGAAATCTCGCAGGCCGCGGCCGAGCATTTCGCCGAGAACGCCCGCAAGACCGATGGCGACGACATTCGCATCAACCCGATCTCCGCGAATGACCGCCGCGAGGCCGAGGAGCGGCCGCGCTTCAGCAAGCCGCGCCCGGACAAGCCGCGCTATGAGCGCCTGCGCGACGCCGACCCCAAGCCCTTTGAGGATCGCGCGCCACGCGAGGATCGGGCTCCGGAGGACAGGCCGCGCAAGCCCTTCCGCGACGGCCCCAGGCCCGATGGCAAGCCGTTCGCCGGAAAGCCTTACGCCGGAAAACCCTTCG
The DNA here is from genome assembly GCA_027489835.1 of Hyphomicrobiales bacterium. Taxonomy (GTDB): domain Bacteria; phylum Pseudomonadota; class Alphaproteobacteria; order Rhizobiales; family Beijerinckiaceae; genus Allobosea. Next base: position 3,401 of record JAIXZF010000257.1, on the reverse strand, counting down.
CAGGGCCGAAGAAGCGGTTCGACGATGACCGGCCGCCCCGCGCCGATGCACCGCCCCGCGATTTCCGCGCGCCGCGCGCCGAAGACGGCGCGCCCAAGCGCAGCCTAAAGCCCTTCGAGCGCAAGGGACCGCCCGGAGGACCTTCCGGCCCCGGCGGCAAACCCGGCTTCAAGAAGCGCAAGCGCGAGGGCTGAGCGAGGCCGCGCCTATCAGGCCGCCGTCAGCCCCAGCGACTGCAGCAGCTCCGGGATGCGCTTGCGCATCGCGAAATAGCCGCGCGTCGCCAATGGCCAACAGGCGCTGTCATAGCCCCGCCGCAACCGCATGAGCCGCGCGCCCGCTTCCGCGAGCCGGGGCGCAGCTGCCGCCAACGCATCCGCGACCGGTCCCATGGGCGCCCAGGCGGTGACAACAGCATCGAGATCATGCCGCTTCGCGAAGGCGAGCAGCGAAGGCGCCGACAGATCGGCCAGCCTTTCGGCAGGCGCCTGCCAGCGGGTTCGGGCACGCGCCAGCGCGTCGTCCAGCGCGGCGCCCGCGAAGCGTGCGACCAGGGGCGACACAGGCAGCGGCGAACGGGCCGAGGGAATGGACGCGCCGCCGATCGCGACCGGCGCGAGCGCGGCCATGAAGCTTTCGGGATGGCAATCCTCCTCTGTGACCAGCAGCCCCACCCGCCAAGTCGGCAGCGCGTCCGGAGGCGGCAGCGCCAGCGCCGGGCCGATTTCGGGCTCGGCCAGCGGCTCGGCTACCTTCGCCAACCCTTCGGGCCTGAAGCGGCCATCGGTGAAGGCCGCGATGTTCTCGGCCGTTGCGAGATAGGTCTTGCCGACAGAGTGGAGGCCGCCGACCCAGCGCCAGGACAGTGTGTTCGAGGCCGGATCGCCATCGACGAAGTGGCGAAGGGTGTGGTCGGCGCCGAGCTGCCATGGCAGCTTCAGCGTGAAGATCCAGATCGAGGCCAGCCACATGCGCGCATGGTTGTGGAGGTAGCCATGGGTCGCGAGCTCGCGCATCCAGGCATCGAAGGCATCGATGCCGGTCCGCCCATCGACCGCCTCGCTGACGCGGTCGGCGAGGCTCGCATCCTCGCCCAATCGCGCGATGAGCCGGTCGCGATCCGCGCAGTAGCGTCGCCAAATCGCGGGATGGGTTTCGAGATGACCCTTGAAGTAGGTGCGCCACAGCACTTCCTGCACGAAGCGCTGCGCCTCCTGCGGGCTGTGGACACCAAGCACGGCCCGCAGCACCTCCTCTTCCTCGATCAGGCGATGGCGCAGCCAGGGCGAGAGCGTCGAGACGTTGTGCCGGCGGTTGGGTCCGAAATCGGTGTTGCGGCCTTCGCCATAGGCAAGACCGGCGCGGGGCGCGAAATCGGCGAGCCGGGCGAGGCCAGCGGCACGGGTTGGCTCGAAAGGCAGGTTGTCGGGCTGGTGCATGGACGGTCTACGCGCCCGGCGGCTGGCCGGTTCCCACCGGCGGCAAGCACGCTCCGGTAAACCCTGAATGGGGGCTGCGCTTGATCCTTTGGCCGGTTCGGGTCTTTGATGCGGACTGGAGGGCTCCGCGATGGGCAAGCAGGACAAGGCGAAGGCCAAGGACGCCAAGCGCGCGGCCAAGCTGACGGCGCCGGACACGGCCGAGCGCCGCGCCGTGCGTCCGGCTGGCCAGCCGGTCAAGGTCATCATCGCCGGCGCCGGCATTGGCGGGCTCACGGCCGCGCTGATGCTGCACCGGCGCGGCATCTCCTCAGTCATCTACGAGCAGGCGCACGAGGTGCGCGAGGTCGGCGTCGGCATCAACACGCTGCCGCATGCCATCAAGGAGCTCGCCGATCTCGGGCTGCTGCCGGCGCTCGACGCGGCGGGCATCCGCACGCATGAGCTCATCTACATGAACCGCACCGGCCAGATCGTCTGGCGCGAGCCGCGCGGGCTTGCCGCCGGCTTCGAGGTGCCGCAATTCTCGATCCATCGTGGCCGGCTGCAGAAAGTCATCCACGACGCCGTCATCGCCCAGCTCGGGCCGGACGCCATCCGCACCGGGCGCAAGCTCAGGGGCTTCGTGCAGGACGAAGGCGGCGTCACCGCCCATTTCGTCGACAGCATCGACGGCACGGGCAGCGAGACAGTGCGTGGCGAGGTGCTGATCGGCGGCGACGGCATCCATTCGGTGGTGCGCGAGCGCTACTATCCGGATCAGGGCCTGCCGCGCTGGAACGGCGTGATGATGTGGCGCGGCGCGGCCGAGTTCCCCACCTTCATGACCGGCCGCTCGATGATCATCGCCGGCGGCATGGGCGCCAAGCTCGTGCTCTACCCGATCGGCGAAGGCCGCACACCCGATACGCGGCTGACCAACTGGGTCGTCAACGTGCGCGTTTCCGACACGCCGCATCCGCCCGGCAAGGAAAGCTGGTCGCGTCGGGGGCGGCTCGACGAGGTGCTGCCCTATGCGCGGCGCTACGAGATCCCCGGCTTCGACGTCGTCTCGCTGATCAAGTCCACCGACGCCTTCTACGAATACCCGATGTGCGACCGGGATCCGCTGCCGCGCTGGACCCATGGCCGCGTCACGCTTCTCGGCGACGCGGCGCACCCGATGTATCCGGTCGGGTCAAACGGCGCGAGCCAGGCCATCCTCGACGCGCGGGCGCTGGCCGACTGCCTCGCCCGGGCCGAGCACCCCTATCAGGGCCTTCTCGACTATGAGGAGGAGCGCCGGCCGAAGACGGCCGAGATCGTGGCGCTGAACCGCAAGGGCGGGCCCGAGCGCGTCATCGACGAGGTGGAGAAGCTTGCACCCGGCGGCTTCACCGATGTCGAGCGCGTGCTGTCGCATGACGAGCGCAAGGCAATCGTGCGCGGCTATGCCGGCAAGGCAGGCTTCGCGCTCACGCAGGTGAACAGGAAGGCGAGCTGAGCGGCCGGCCGCTCACGCCTCCGGCGGCGGCAGGAAGTCGACCTCGTGGCGCGCCGACAGCGCGACGACCTCGGCCGGGTTCTGGTTGGGCATCGAGTGGATGGCCCAGAACAGGTCGTAGAGCTTGCGTGTGGGCGCGACCCAGAACAGGCACTTCACCGCATCGTCGGTCTTGTTGAAGATGCCGTGCGGCAGGCCCTTGGGCAGGCGGATGAGATCGCCCGGCCCCGCCGCCACGTCGCGGCCGTCCAGCATCAGCTCGAAGCGGCCTTCAAGCATGTAGATGAACTCGTCCTGCGTGGGATGGATGTGCGGCGGAACGAACGTGCCCGGCGGGAAGGTGGCGTGCCAGCCGAAGGACTCGGCGCTGAGCTGCTTGGGCACGTAGATCTGTCCCAGGATGTTCCAGGAGATGCCGTCGAGGCCCTCCCCTGCGCGCGTCACGCCTGGCGTCATCTCGATCATCTCATTCCCCCTTC
>JAIXZF010000125.1 GCA_027489835.1 Hyphomicrobiales bacterium | reverse complement strand
TATGTCCGCATCGCGCCCGACAGCACCGTCACCGTGCTCGCCGCCCACATGGACATGGGCCAGGGCATCTATGACGGCATCGCCACGCTGGTGGCCGAGGAACTCGACGCCGACTGGGCACAAATGCGCGCGATCGGCGGGGCCGGCAATCCGAAGCTCTACGGCAACATGGCCTGGGGCGGCGCCATCCAGGGCACCGGCGGCTCGACCGGCACAACCTCCTCCTGGGAGCGCTACCGCGTGGCCGGCGCCACGGCGCGGCAGATGCTGGTGGCCGCGGCGGCGGCGGACTGGCGTGTGCCGGCCGGCGAGGTCAGGGTGGCGCGCGGCGTCATCAGCCACGCCTCCGGACGCAGCGCCAGCTTCGGCGAAATGGCGGCGAAGGCGGCAGCTCTGCCGGTCCCAGCCGATGTTCCGCTCAAGGACCCGAAGGACTGGACGCTGATCGGCAACGACAAGCTGCGGCGCCTCGACAGCGCGGCCAAATCCACCGGCCGCATGACCTTCACTATCGACGTGAAGCTTCCGGGCATGCTCACCGCGGTGCCGATCCATCCGCCCCTTTTCGGCGCGACGGTGCAGTCCTTCGACGCGGCCAAGGCGAAGGCCATCAAGGGCGTCGTCGACGTGGTGCAGCATCCGCGCGGGCTCGCCGTCGTGGCCGAGGACATGTGGTCCGCCATCAAGGGGCGCGAAGCGGTCAGCGTCGTCTGGGACGAGAGCAAGGCCGAGAAGCGCTCCAGCGCGGACCTCGTGCGGGAATACCGCACGGCGGTAGCCAGGCCCGGCCTCGCCGTTGCCAAGGACGTCGGTGGGGCGGAAGCGGCCATCGCCGGCGCCGCGACCAGGCTCGAGGCCACGTTCGAGTTCCCCTACCTCGCCCATGCGGCGCTCGAGCCGCTCAACGCCGTCGTGCGCCGCAACGCGGACGGCACGCTGGAGATCTGGGGCGGGCACCAGATGCCCGACATCTACCAGGGCGTGGCCGCCAGCATCGCCGGCGTGACGCCGTCGCAGGTGACGATGCACGTTATGAAGACGGGCGGCAGCTTCGGCCGGCGCGCCGTGATCGACGCCGACGTGATCGTCGAGGCCGTGTCGGTGGCCAAGGCCATCGGCTTCCGCGCGCCCGTGAAGATGCAGTGGACGCGCGAGGACGACATGCGTGCGGGCCGCTACCGGCCGGCCTATGTCCACCGCATCGCGGCGGGGCTCGACGCGCAGGGCCGGATCACCGGCTGGCACAATCACATCGTGGGCCAGTCCATCGTCGCCGGCACGCCGTTCGCGGCGGGCCTCGTGACCAACGGCGTGGATTTGACCTCGGTCGAGGGCGCCAAGGACCTGCCCTACCGCCTGCCGGCGCAGAAGCTGGAACTGACGACAACCCAGGTCGGCGTGCCCGTCCTCTGGTGGCGCGCTGTCGGCTCGACGCACACCGCCTATGCGGTCGAGGTCTTCCTCGACGAGGTCGCGGCGGCGGCGGGCAAGGATCCCTACGCCTTCCGCATGGAGATGCTCGATCCGAACTCGCTGCACGCCAAGGTTCTGAAGCTCGCGGCCGATAAGGCAGGTTGGGGCACGCCGCTGCCGGCGGGCCGCTTCCGCGGCATCGCTCTTGCCGAGAGCTTCTCCACCGAGGTGGCCCAGGTGGCGGAGATCTCGATGCGGCCCGATGGCAGCTTCAAGGTGGAGCGCGTCGTCTGCGCGGTCCATTGCGGCGTCGCCGTCAATCCGGACAATATCAGGGCGCAGATGGAGGGCGGGATCGGCTTCGGCCTCGGCGCGGTGATGAAGTCACAGACCACGCTGGACAAGGGCCGGGTCGTCGAAGGCAATTTCGACGGCTACGAGGTGCTGCGTCTCGACGAGATGCCCGCTGTGGAAGTCCACATCCTGCCGTCGTCCAGCGCGCCGACGGGCGTGGGAGAGCCCGGCGTGCCGCCGATCGGGCCGGCCGTGGCCAACGCCGTCTTCGCCGCGACCAAGCGCCGGATGCACGTGCTGCCGTTCGCGAAGGGGCAGAATGCCTGACGCAATCCGCATAAGGGCTTAAGCAGTCCTACGAGCTATTGCAGCGCACAATGGCGCGTAGACTTCCCTCGTTCCTCCCGGCTTCGGACATGAAGCCCACTTCGGCCGCCCCCGACGGGGCGGCCGCTTTCTTGTTGGGACACGCGCTTTCTTGCGCGGTGTCTGCCGCACCAGCAGCCACCGGAATGGCGCGCTTGACCCTGCGGGCGCAGGCTGGTCCTCTCTGCGCGAAGGTGAGGACACCCGCATGAAGCTCTACGACGTCCAGCGCGCTCCCAATCCGCGCCGCGCCCGCATTTTTATCGCCGAGAAGGGCCTGCCCATGCCCGAGCTTATCCAACTCGACCTCATGGCGCTCCAGCACCGGCAGGCCGAGTTCACCGCAGTGAACCCTTGGGCGACCGTGCCGACGCTGGTGCTCGACGACGGGACGGCGATCGCCGAATCGGTCGCGATCTGCCGCTACTTCGAGGAGATCAGCCCCGAGCCGCCGCTGTTCGGCACAGGCGCGCTCGAGCGTGCGACGGTCGAGATGTGGAACCGCCGGCTCGAGCAAGGGCTCTACACCCATGTCGCGCAGACCTTCCGCCACACCAACCCCAACATGGCGCAACGCGAGGTGCCGCAGGTGGCCGACTGGGGCGAGGCCAACCGGCCGCGGGCGCTGGCGCAGATGCGGATGATCGACGCGCATCTGGCCGACGGCCGGCCCTTCATCTGCGGAGACGCCTTCACCATCGCCGACATCACCGGCGGCGTGTCGCTGGATTTCGCCCGCGTGCCGAAGATCGCGATGCCGCCGGAGCTGACCCATCTCGCGGCATGGCATGGCCGGCTGCTGGCGCGGCCGAGCTGGAACGCCTAGATAAGGCGGCATGCCCCGCAAATTCCGCGCCGACGAAAGCCTCGAAGGCAGCCTCGATGACCTTCTCGCCGAGCTGCGCGCCTGCCGGATCTGCCGCGACATGCCGCGCCGCGACAAGCCGCTGCCGCATGAGCCGAGGCCCATCATCCAGGCCTCAGCCACCGCGCGGCTGTGCATCGCCAGCCAGGCGCCGGGAACGCTGGCGCACGCCACCGGCAAGCCCTTCATGGACCCGTCCGGCATCAGGCTCCGGCAATGGCTCGGCCTCAGCGAGGCGCAGTTCTACGACGCCTCGCGCGTCGCCATCGTGCCGATGGGCCATTGCTTTCCCGGGCAGGACGCGCAGGGCGGTGACTTGCCGCCGCGGCGCGAATGTGCGCCGACCTGGCGGGCGCGGACCTTCGAGGGGTTGCCACAGCTCGAACTGATCCTCGCCATCGGCCAGTACGCGCAGGAGTTCCATCTCGGGCGGCGCGGGGCGGGCGGGCTCACCGAGACCGTCATGAACTGGCGGCAGGTGTTTGCGTCCCCGCGCAAGCCCCGCATCCTGCCCCTGCCCCACCCCTCCTGGCGCAACAATGCCTGGCTGAAGAACAACCCGTGGTATGAGCGGGAGCTGCTGCCCTTCCTGCGGGGCGAGGTGGCGAAGCTGATGGCCTGAACCAGACAAAAGGGGCAGACCGGCGCGTGCCGGTCATGCCCCGTGATGGTATCGCCGGCCTGATGCCGGCCAAGTGCTTGGGCGTCAGGCCGTGGCCTTCGTGCCTTCCGAGAGCAGGCTTCCCAGCTCCTCAAGCTTCTCGCCCATGGCGCCCTCGCTCTTTTTGGCGATCGCCAGGGTTTCCTTGCCGAGCTTGGCGACCATCTTCTGGACCGCCTTGCCGTCGGGCTTGTCCTCCTGGAGGGCCTCCTTGAGGTCTCCCAGATCCTTCAGCAGCGTCTTGGCGGCTGGCGTGTCGAGTTCGCCCACGCTCTTTTCCCACCCTTCGATGTTCTTCACGGCCGCCGCGGCGGTCATTTTCTCCGCGCCCTTCTTGAGGGCATTGATCGTCTCGGCAAATCGGGCTGGCATTGTGATCTCCATCGATCGCGACCTCGCATCGGGTCGTGCGTCAACCTTGGAGAGTCCCCTTCGTTCCGGCCTCCGGGACGACGCCGGACGGAATTGCGCTCGCGGCGACACGATGCCGCTGACGGCGAGAGCGTGCCCCTGCGTCGCCCACGAAAATTCTTCCTGATCAGAACAGAAAGGGAACTTGAAAAAGAGAACAAAGATGGTACATAGACCACAGGCGGAGGGCGGCGCGGGTTGCGTTGTGGGCTTCGCGAGCACATGCCATAAGGACCGCGAACATGGC
>JAIXZF010000233.1 GCA_027489835.1 Hyphomicrobiales bacterium | reverse complement strand
GTGAAGGGGCAGCCGCGCGCCATGTTGGGAATGGCCACGCGCGTGCCGAGCGGGATGTAGTTGTATTTCGGCCAGTCGAGGATGCCCCAATCGGCCGTGATGGCGTCGAGATCCTTGATGGTGGGCGCAGCCGGCGTCGCCAGCACCTTGCCGTCGACGATGTAGGCGAGGCCCTTGATCGAGGCGCGCGCCTCCGGCCAGCGGCCCTCGTCGACCGCCCTGGCGATCTCGACGATGATCTCCTCGCCCTCCCCGCGCGCGATGGCGTCGATCCAGGGCGCCTCGGCCAGCACCTGGCGGTACATGAAGGTCGCATGCACTCCGCCCAGGATGGTGACGGCCCTCGGCGCGACATCCTTCGCGATCTGCAGGACGCGCTCGGCCTTATAGATGGAGGGCGTGATGCAGGTGGCGCCGACGACGTCCGGGCCGATGGCTGCGATGCGCTCCTTCAGCGTCTCCTCGTCGATGTCATGGGTCATGGCATCGATGAAGTGGATGTCGGTGTAGCCGGCCGCCTTCAGGTAGCCGGAGAGGTACGCGACCCAGGCCGGCGGCCAGTTGCCGGCGATCTCGGCGCCGCCGGAGTGATAGTTCGGGTGGATGAACAGGATGCGCATGGACGGTCCCTCCCCGGATCGCCCATCCATTCAGACATGAGCCGCGTCCATCCGGGTTGACATCGGTCAATGCGGCCAGGGGCTGTCGCTGGACGATGGCAGGGTGCGGGAGCGGCGCCGGGCATCAGGCCGGCCGAGGCCCGGGAACCCTTCCCTGCGGAGGTCGAGACGACGATGAGCCTGCCGCCCGACATCATCCTGCGCCACGCGCAAAAGCCCGTGCCGCGCTATACGAGCTATCCGACTGCGCCGCATTTCCACGCGGGCGTGGGCACTAACGCCTATCGCGAATGGCTGCAGGAGCTGCCGCGCGATGCCTCGCTGTCGCTCTACCTGCATGTGCCCTTCTGTGACACGCTGTGCTGGTTCTGCGGCTGCCACACCAAGATCACCCAGCGCTACGCGCCGGTCGCCGAGTATCTGTCGGCGCTGATGCGCGAGGTCGAGACCGTCGCGGCGCTGGTGCCGGCGGGCGCACGCGTCACCCAGATCCATTGGGGCGGCGGCTCGCCAACCATCCTGAGCGCCGACGACACGCGCAGGCTGATGGAGCGCATCGCCTCACGCTTTCGCCTCGCGGATGGCCATGAGTTCGCCGTCGAGGTCGATCCGCGCGGGATGGACAATGAGCGGATCGACGCTCTGGCGGAGTGCGGGCTGACCCGGGTCAGCATCGGCGTGCAGGATTTCGACCCCGAGGTGCAGAAGGCGATCAACCGGGTGCAGACGGTCGAGGAGACCCGCCGGGTGGTGGACCGCTTCCGCGACCATGGCGTCGGCTCGCTCAACATCGACGCCATCTATGGCCTTCCGGGGCAGCATGGGCCGCAGCTCAAGCGCACGCTGGAAGAGGTGACGCGGCTCGAGCCGGACCGGATCGCGCTGTTCGGCTACGCGCATGTTCCGTGGATGAAGCGCCACCAGTCGATGATCCCGACCGAGGCGCTGCCCGGCGTGGTGGAGCGGCACGCTCAGGCGGAGATGGCGGCCTACTGGCTCGGGCTCGATGGCTATGAGCGGGTCGGCATCGATCATTTCGCGCGTTCAGAGGACGTCCTGGCGGCCGCCGCGCGCGAGGGCCGGCTGCAGCGCAATTTCCAGGGCTACACGGTCGATCCCAGCGACGCGCTGATCGGCCTCGGAGCCTCCGCCATCGGCAAGCTGCCGGGCGGGCATGTGCAGAACGAGCCGGCCATCGCAGGCTACCAGCGCGCCATCGCCGAGCAGGGCCTCGCGGCCGTGCGCGGCATCGCCTTCAGCGCCGAGGACCGGATGCGGGGCGAGGTGATCGAGCGGCTGATGTGCGATCTTGCCTTCGACGCGGAGGCGCTGGGCCAGCGCTTCGGCGAGGCCTTCGCGCCGCTTGCCGACAGCGCCCGCGCCATCATCGCGGACGACGAGGACGGCTTTGTGGAACCCACCCCCCATGGCTTCGCCGTGACGGACCGGGGCCGGCCCTTCCTCAGGGCCATCGCCGCGCACTTCGACGCTTATCTGGCCACCCGGCCCAACGGCCATTCGCTGGCGGTATAAGGGCGCCCGCTCAGTGGCCCCCGCCGGCTGAGGGGGCTGCCTGCGGCTTCGCCATCAGGAAAGTGCCGACGGCAAGGAGGCCGAACAGCACCGTCAGGAGCAGGAAGACGTCCCCGAACGCCATCACCGAAGCTTCGCGATGGACGATCTGCGTGAGCTGGCGCAGGGCCGCCGCGCTGGCGTCTGCGCCGAGATCCGAGAAGCGTTCCGTCAGCTTCGCCAGCATCTCCTCCGCGCTGACGCGGCCGACGGACATCGTTTCGTGCAGGCGCGCGATGTGCAGGTCCGTGCGGTCGTTCAGCACCGTGTTGATGACCGCGAGGCCGACCGCGCCGCCGAGATTGCGGGTGAGGTTGTAGAGCCCCGAGGCGCCCTTGAGCCGCGCGGGCTCGAGCGAACCCAGCGCGATGTTGTTGATCGGCACCATGCACAGCATCAGCGAGCAGCCGCGCAGCACCTGCGGCAGCAGCAGCTCCCAGAAGTCCCAATCGCGCGTGATGCCGGTGGCGACCCAGGTGCCCGCGCCGAAGCCGATCAGGCCGATCAGCAGCATCAGCCTGAGATCGAGCTTGCGAGACAGGATGCCGGCAACCGGGGCCATCACGGACATGCAGATGCCGGTGACGAACATGGTCTGGCCGATCATCAGCGCGTCAAAGCCCCGGATGCGGCCGAGATAGACCGGGTAGATGTAGGTCAGCCCGTAAAGCCCGATGCCGAGGCTGAAGCTGAAGACCGAGCCCATGGCGAAGTTGCGGTTGGCGAAGGCCGACAGGTCGACCAGCGGCTCAGGCCGCGTCAGCGCACGCCAGAAGAAGAGGATTGCGCCGACGACCAGCACGACTGCGAAGATCGCGATCAGCTCGTCCTGGAACCATTCCTTCCGCGGCCCCTCCTCGAGCACGTATTCGAGGCTGCCAAGGAAGGCGGCGAGCGCCCCGAGCCCGATCCAATCGAAGCGCTTGAGCAGGCTCCGGTCGGGCTTGTCGAAATCGATCAGGAACCAGGCGGCGAGGCTGACGCAGATGCCGGGCACGACGTTGACGAGGAAGAGCCAGTGCCAGGAAAAGGCATGGCTGAGATAGCCGCCAACCGTCGGGCCGATGGTGGGCGCAAGCGTCGCCACCAGCCCGATGGCGGGCGAGACGACCGAGCGCTTCTCGGGCGGGAAGATGGTGAAGGCGGCCGCGAAGACGCCGGGAATCATGCCGCCGCCGATGAACCCCTGCACGGCGCGCCACAGGATCATCTCGTTGATGCTGCTGGAGGTGGCGCACATGATGCTGGCCATGGTGAAGCCGGCGGCGGCGATGGTGAAGAACACGCGGGTCGAGAGCGCCCGGCTGAGGTAGCCCGATAGCGGGATCATGATGACCTCCGCGATCAGGTAGGCGGTCTGCACCCAGGCGATCTCATCCGCGCCCGCCGAAAGGCCGGCCTGGATCTCCGCCAGCGAGGCCGAGACGATCTGGATGTCGAGGATCGCCATGAACATGCCGAACACCATCGCGAGAAAGGCGAAGATGCGGCGAAGCGGAATGGGGGCGGCCGTCGGAGCGGCCGGCGCCGCAGCGACGGAGAGGGAAGCGGCCGACATGGCGCGGGCTCCTCAGCGACCGGGCGCGGTGCGGACGTCGATGCTCGCGGTGACCGACATGCCAGGGCGGAGCAACGCGCCATCCCCTGGCTGGCGCACCGCGATGCGCACGGGCACGCGCTGCACGATCTTGGTGAAGTTGCCGGTCGCGTTGTCGGCCGGCAGCAGCGAGAAGGTGGAACCGGTGCCGGGCGCGAGGCCGATCACCTCACCCTCGAAATCGCGGCCCGGATAGGCATCGACATGGATGCGCACCGTCTCGCCGGGAACGATCCTCGCGACCTGCGTCTCCTTGAAGTTGGCGTCGACATGGACGCGGTCGATGGGCACCAGCGACATGAGCCGCTTGCCTGGCGCAGCATAATCACCCACCTGCACCGCGCGCGCGGCCACGACGCCGTCGAACGGCGCGCTCAGCGTCGTCGAGACCACGTCGCGCTCGGCCTTGGCGATAGAGACTTCGATCTCGGCGGCAGCGCGCTCGGCCTCGACGCGCTGGGCCTCGGCCAGGGAGCGGGCGGCGCGGGCGCTGGCGATCGCCGCCTCGGCAGCGGCTCTTTGGGCGCGGGCGCGGTCACGATCGGCCTGCGCCGTCTCAAGCGCGGCGCGCGACGTATAAGAGCTTTGCGCTAGCTGCTGCGTGCGCTCGAGCGCGGACTGGGCGCGCGTCAGCTCCGCCTCGGCGCCCTCGGCCTGGGCGCGCGCCTGCAGGATGGAGGCTTCGGCCGCTTCGGCCTGGGTGGCGATGCGGGCCACGCTGGCGCGCTGGGTTTCGAGCCGGGCGCGAGCCTGGTCGAGAGCCGAGCGATAATCGGCCGCGTCGAGGCGGACGAGGACGTCGCCAGACTTCACCCGCTGGTTGGCCGCCACCGCGACCTCCGCGACATAGGCGTTGAGGCGCGCCGAGATGGCAGCCGATTCCGCGCCGACATAGGCATCATCAGTGGTGACCATGAAGCGGCCGGTCGTCCAGTAATCATAGCCCTGCCAGGCGCCGGCGGCGAGGGCGAGCATGGCGGCCGCGCCGAACAGCAGGCGCTTGCGGCCGCGCTTGGGCGCCGGAGTGTCGGCGGCGGAAGGCGTTGGAGCCCGCGCAGGCATTTCTGGCGGGGGTGCGGCAGGTTGGGGCTCGCGCTCACGCGCCTCGGGCGGCAACACGGCGGGGTCGACGACCTTGAACTGGCCCTTGCGGGAGATTTCGGCTGGAGCGGACATGCGCATATCCCTAGACTGAACCGTTCGGTTCGATTGAGCTTGACGTAAACGCGCGACCCATGCGATGCAAGCAAAATCGAACCGAACGGTTCAGTCTAACGTCGCGGATGGCGAAAGGTTGCCGGTCCGGCCGATATGGAGTTCGAGATGGACACTGCCGACATCCAGATCGCACCGCAGGCCGAGGAGGCTGTCGCCGGCCGCCATGCCGCCGGGCAGGACCCGGCCAAGCGCCGGCGCATCCTCGAGGGGGCAAGCCGCGTCTTCCAGGCCTCTGGTTTCGACGCGGCCAGCATGAACGACATCACGCAGGCGGCCGGCGTGTCGAAGGGCACGCTCTACGTCTACTTCCAGAACAAGGAACAGCTCTTCATCGCCCTGATCGACGAGGAGCGCGAGCGCTTCGCCGCAGGCCTGTTCGAACAGCTCGACGACGAGGTCGAGGTCGGAACGGCCTTGCGCGCTTTCGGCCGCAAGCTCGCGTCCCTGGTCACGCAGGACAGGATCACGCGCGCCAAGCGCATTGTCATTGGCGTGAGCGAGCGGATGCCGGAGCTGGGCCGCTCCTTTTATCTGGCCGGTCCGGGTCGCTCGACGGAACGCCTCGCAGATTATCTCGACCGGCAGGTGGCGCGGGGCCGGCTTGTCATTCCCGACACGCGGCTCGCCGCCGCACAGTTGCTTGATCTGTGCCAGAGCACGCTGGTGCCGCCCCGTATGTTCGGGCATGACTCCGGGCAGGCATCCGAAGCCGATGTCACGCGCGTGGTCGACAGCGCGGTTACCATGTTCATGGCAACTTACAGCCCGCGCTGACAGCCCACGCTGGTTCCCGCGACAAGACGCTCGCGGCTTCAGCCGTGACGCGGCGCCAGCGCGACCATGACGCCCCTGAGCTCGGCGAGGCCCTTCATGCGGCCAATCAGCGTGTAGCCCGGATGGGTCGGGCGGCCCGCATCGGACAAAAGCTCGTGGCCGTGGTCAGGCCGGATCGGGATGGCGCGGCCACCCGCGGCCTGGCGCCGAGCGTCCTCGGTCATCAGCGCGTCGATGACCGCCACCATGTCGGTGTCGCCGTCGAGATGGTCGGCCTCGTAGAAAGAGCCGTCCAGCTCCTTGCGCACGTTGCGCAGATGGCCGAACGCGACATGGGGCGCGAAGCGACGCGCCATCGCCGGCACGTCATTCCACGCGCCCGCGCCGAGCGAGCCGGTGCAGAAGGTCAGCCCGTTGGCAGGCGACGGAACAGCCTCGATGACGAAGCGCAGATCGTCGGCGTTCGAGACGATGCGCGGCAGGCCCATCAGCGGACGAGGCGGATCGTCCGGGTGAATGCACATCGCCATGCCGAGTTCCTCCGCGAGGGGGATCACCTCCCTGAGGAAGCGCGCGAGATGGGCGCGCAAGGTTGCCGCGTCGATGCCGGCATAGCGAGCGAGCATGCGGCGCAGGCCGTCCGTGTCATAGCGATCGAAGGCGCCCGGCAATCCGGCCATGATGGCCGACAGCAGCGTCGACCTGGCGGCCTCGTCGGCTTGCCTGAACCACGCCTCGCCACGGAGCACCGCATCGGGGTGATGATCGGCCTCGGCGCCGGCGCGCCCGAGCATGAAGATGTCGAAGGCGGCAAAGCGGCCCGCGTCGAAGCGCAGCGCGGTCCCGCCCGCCGGCAGCGGATAGGCGAGATCGGTGCGGGTCCAGTCCAGCACCGGCATGAAATTGTAGCATATCGTCCTGATGCCGCAGGCGGCGAGGTTGCGCATCGAGGCGCGGTAATTGTCGAAGATTTGGC
>JAIXZF010000420.1 GCA_027489835.1 Hyphomicrobiales bacterium | reverse complement strand
GCGACGGGCTGGGGGCGCGACAGCAACGGATCGGGCATCACCGGGCAGTCGGTCTGCGGCGAAGGCGTGAAGGAGCCAACGCTCTTGGAACTGCGGCCCCCGGCCGAGCAGATGAAAGCCGCCACGATCTTGGCGTCGGCGCGTGCGATCAGTCCGTTGCGGTTCTTCGAGTTCGAATAGAGGGCGCAGGTCGGCGCCTCGAGCTTGGCGGTCTGGTCGAGTTCCAGCGTGGACGGCGCGTTCGGGTCGAGGCCAATGACGCAGATCGGCGAGCCGCCGACCATGCGCGCCGTCGCGCGGGCCTCGAGCCTGGTGGTGCTGTTACCCATCAGGTGCATCACATAGGTCGGCACCGTCGCCGTCACATTGACACTGATGGTGCGCCGGACGGTGTCGGCGCTCGGCGTCACGTTGGCCGTCAGGTCGAGGCCGGTGAGCGATGCCTGGGCGTAATTGGAGACGGCCTGCGACACCTGGGCCGACGTGGTGTTGCCGAGGCGGAACTCGCGGGCGCCGGCGAGGGCGGCCGAATCCGCCACGGCCTGCAGCTTGTTGCGGGTGACGCTGAGGTTCGAGTAGTCGGCCGCGGCGCCGACGAAGCCGAGCAGCACAGGCAGGGACACCGCGAAGATGCCCGCCACGGCGCCGCGCTCGTCGCGCAGCAGATCGCCGATCCTGTTCCTGGGCGTGCGCTTGATCTCAGGCATCGGTGGGTTCCGAGCGTCGCAGGGCGCGGAAGGCGCGGGTCATGAACTTGACCTGATGGCTCAGCAGCCGCCAGTTCACGGGCTTGCACATGAAGGCGGTGGCGCCGGCGGCGTAAGCCTGGTCGATGGAGACGATGTCCTCGCGGCCGGTCACGACCATGATCGGCAGATCGTCGAAGCGAGGGTCGGCGCGGAGCACGGCGACGAGTTCGATGCCGCTCATGCCGGGCATGTCGACGTCGACGAGAAGCACGTCGTAGCGCCTCTTCGCCAGCGCGGCGAGGCCGGCCTCGGCGGACTCGGCCGTATCCACCGTTACGTTGGGCGTGGCGAGGTAGACAGCGCAGAACTCCCGCTGAATCGGGTCGTCGTCCACTGCGAGGATGTTCATCTCGTCCGTCAGGACATAGCTGAACAGCGATTCGGACCTAGTGCCGTGCATGTGCCGCCCGGTTCCCGTGTCGTGCCGCTGGTCCTGTATGCGACCAACGGTGCCGTTCTAATGCAAACCTTCAAAGAAACAGTTGAAGCGTTGGTCGAATACTGGCGGAGGGATTGGGGGGTTCTTAACCATGTGGCCCCAAGCTCGCGGCCATGTCGTCCAGCCCCTTCTTCTCCTTCAAGCCCAGGACCATCCGCGCCCGGCTCGTGCTGCTGGTGATCGCCTCCATCACGCTCGCGCAGGTGGTCGGGCTCGGGCTCTCGGTCTGGCACGAGATGTCGCGCTATGCGCTTTCGAAGCGGGGGCAGCTCGTCTCGACGGCCGAGGTCATCGCCGCGGCGGCGGCACGCGCCACCGCCGAGCGCGACATCGACGCCGCCTATCAGGCCATCCGGTCGGTCGGCCGCATCGAGGGGATGGTCTTCGCCGGCATCAAGCGCGCCGATGGCAGCAACCTTGCCGATGTCGGCGCGACCGAACAGCTCGCGAGCGACCTCGTGATCGAGGATGCCGGGGCGCCGATCCCCCTCGGCGCGCTGCTGCGCAGCCGCACCATCGAGATCAACGTGCCGGTCGTCTATCGCGGCGAGCCGGTGGGTCAGCTCCAGGTGATCGCGGACACACGCGATCTTCCCGCCGCCATCGCCTCGGCCGTCGGCGTCACGGGCATCGGGGCCGCCGCCGCGCTGCTCATCGCGCTCGCGCTCGCGCTGCGGATGCAGGGTGCCATCACGGGCCCGTTGCGGACGCTGACGGGCGTCATGGCGGACGTGCAGCGGCACCATGACTACGCCGTGAACCTGCCGCCCGGCGGCAGCGACGAGGTGGGCGTGCTGGTCGGCGGTTTCAACACCATGATGGCGGACATCCGCGAACGCGACGGCCGGCTGGCGCGGCACCGCGAACGTCTGGAGCGCGACGTCGCGGACCGCACCGCCGAATACCGGCAGGCCGCCGCCGAGGCGGAGAGCGCCAACAGGGCCAAATCCGATTTCCTGGCAACGATGAGCCACGAGATCCGCACGCCGATGAACGGCATCCTGGTGATGGCCGAACTGCTGGCGGGTACGGATCTGCCCAAGCGCGCGCGCCGTCAGGCCGAGGTGATCGCCCGCTCGGGGGAAAGCCTGCTGGCCATCATCAACGACATTCTCGACTTCTCGAAGATCGAGGTCGGCAAGCTCGAGGTCGAGCGGCTCGATGTCGACGCGGCCGAGGCGGTGGACAATGTGCTGCGGCTGTTTGCCGACCGCGCGCAGGGCAAGGGCCTCGACCTGGCAGCGCATGTCGATCTGCCGCGCGGCGCGCGCGTGGTCGCCGATCCGGTCCGGCTCGGGCAGGTCATCTCCAATCTCGTCAACAACGCGCTGAAGTTCACCGAGACGGGCGGCGTCAGCGTCGTCGTCGCGCCGGACGAGCGCGCCGGCCTTGTGCGCGTCAGCGTCACCGACACCGGGATCGGCATTCCGGAAGACAAGCTCGACGCCATCTTCGACGCCTTCTCGCAGGCCGATCAATCCACCACGCGCCAATATGGCGGAACCGGCCTTGGCCTCGCGATCGCTCGCCGCCTCGTCACCGCCATGGGCGGGGAACTCGGCGTCGCGAGCCGCGTCGGCGAGGGCGCCACGTTCTTCTTCACGCTGCCCCTCAGCCCCGAGGCGCCCGGGCAGGCATGGCCTCGGATTGCAGGCCGGCCGCGGGCCATCGTCGCCTTCCCGGGGCTGCAGACCGCGGCCATGACCGCCGCCTGCCTCGCCGAGGCGGGCTTCGCAGTAGAAATCGTGGATGGGCCTCCAGGCGCGGCGCGCGCGGATGGGGCACGGCTGATCGTCGCGGCGCCCGGCCTGCTGGATCAGCGCGGGCGCCTGCCGGTCGATCAGGCCGGCGCGGTGGTTGTGCTGGCGCGGCCCGACGAGGACGTCGCCGGGCCGATCGGCTCCGGTCTTGCGGATGCGGCGCTGACCTGGCCGCTGCTCAAGGCCGATCTGTGTGACATCGTCGAACTGATCGCCGCCGGCAAGCCGGTGCGGCAGGCCGAGGAAGGGCGCGGGCCTCACAAGGACGCGCCAGCCTCTTTCAGCGGAATCCGGGTGCTGGTCGCCGACGACAGCGCCGTCAATCGCGAGGTGGCGAGCGCCGCGCTCCAGAAGCTGGGGCTCGAGCCGGATCTTGTCGAGGACGGCCGCGCCGCGGTGAAGGCGGTGACGGCCGGCGCCTACGATCTCGTGCTGATGGACGGCTCCATGCCGGAACTTGACGGTTTCGCGGCGACGCGCGAGATCCGCCGCCTCGAGGCCGAAACGGGCAGGCCCCGGACGCCGGTCGTGGCGCTGACCGCGCACGTGATCGGCACCGCCGCCGATGCCTGGCGCGAAGCCGACATGGACGGCATCCTGCACAAGCCCTTCACGCTCGCGAAGCTG
>JAIXZF010000034.1 GCA_027489835.1 Hyphomicrobiales bacterium | reverse complement strand
TGCCGAGGTCGAAGCCCGCCGAATCGCAACGCCAGAAGGCCGGCCGCCGCGAGCGGCTGCTCTCGGGATATCGGCCGCTACCGGGCGTGCACGACGAGATGATGGCGGCCGACGGCGAGATCAGGCCGCAATGGCGCCAACTCATCGAGGAATGGACCTCGCTGTCGCAGGACGAGCTGACGCGCCGCGTCGCAATCGCGGACCGCCATCTGAGCGATGCGGGCGTGTCCTACCGCATCAGGGCCGAGTCGGCGCTCGACGACATGCTGTCGGGCGAGCGGCCCTGGCCGATGAGCCACATGCCGCTGCCTATCGCGGAAGACGAGTGGCGGGCCATCGAAGCCGGCGTGGCGCAACGCGCCGAACTGCTGGAGGCCGTTCTGCGCGACCTCTACGGCCCAGCTCATCTGGTCGCAGAGGGCGCCCTGCCGGCCGCGGCCGTTGCGGGCAGCCCCGATTTCCTGCGCCCCCTCAAGGGCGCTCCGGTGCCGGGCGGCCAGCATCTCCTGCTCTACGCCTGCGATCTCGGCCGCGGGCCTGACGGCACCTGGTGGGTGCTGGGCGACAGGGCGCAGGCACCCTCGGGCGCGGGCTATGCGCTGGAGAACCGGCTGGCCATGGCGCGGGCCTTCCCCGACCTCTACCGTGGGCTCAACGTCGAGAGGCTGGCGAGCTTCTTCCAGGGCTTCCGCAACGGGCTGGTCTCGCGCGCCCGGCGCGCCGATCCGCGCATCTGCCTGCTGACGCCCGGCCCGCTGAGCGAAACCTATTTCGAGCAGGCCTATCTCGCCCGCTATCTCGGCTTCCTTCTGGTCGAGGGCGGCGATCTCGTGATGCGGGACAACAAGGTCCATGTGCGCACCATCGCCGGCCTCAAGCGCGCCGACGTGATCTGGCGCCGCGTCGACGGGGATTACGCCGATCCGCTGGAGCTGAACGCGGCCTCCCGCCTCGGCGTCGCCGGGCTGATGCACGCCATCCGCCGCGACAACGTCGTCGTCGCCAACAGCCCGGGCTCGGGCGTGGTGGAATCGCGGGCGCTGATGAGTTTTTTGCCCAAGCTCAGCCGCAAGATCCTGGGGCAGGATCTGCTGATGCCGAACGTGGCGACCTGGTGGTGCGGGCAGCAGGTCGAGCGGCGCGAGGTCATCGATCGGATGGACGAACTCGCCATCGCGCCCGCTTTCCGGGGCGACCTGCCCGGCGCCGGCGGGCCGATGCTGGGCTCGGAACTCGGCGCGGAAGGACGCGCCGCGCTCGTCGCCGCCATCGAGGCGCGCGGCGTGGACTATGTCGGCCAGGAGGTCGTCAAGCTGTCCACCATGCCGGTGCTCGGGGGCAATGGCGCGCTCGAGCCGCGTCCCTTCGCGCTCAGGGTCTATGCCGCCGCCACGCCGGAGGGCTGGCGCGTCATGCCCGGCGGCTTCTGCCGGACCTCGGACAGGCTGGACGCCCGCCACGTGACCATGCGCGAGGGCGCGCGCTCGTCCGATGTCTGGGTTCTGTCGCACAAGCCGGTGGAGCCGCTCTCGCTGCTGCCGCGCGCCGACCAGATCGCCATCCGTCGCGTCGTCGGCAACCTGCCGAGCCGCGTCGCGGACAACCTGTTCTGGCTGGGTCGCTACCTGGAGCGGGCGGAGGGCGTGCTGCGCCTGACGCGCACGCTGCTGGGCCGCATGATCGACGCCGATGTCCGGATGCCTGGCCATCAGGAGGCCGTCAGGCGCCTCAGCGGCCTGCTCGTCGCCTGGGGCGCCGCGCCCGGAGGCCGCACCCCGCTGCTGCGCCAGGCTTTCGCCGCGCTGCACGGCGACGATCATTACGGCTCGGCCGCGGCCTGCATCAGCGAGGCCAAGCGCACCGCCTCGGTCACGCGCGAGAGGCTTTCGGTCGACGCCTGGCGCCTCATCGTGGACCTGACCCGCCGGCTGGAGCGCGAGGATGGCGCGATGCCCACGGAAGGCGAATCCTACGAGACCGCCGACCGGGCGCTGAGGGCGCTCGCGGCCTTCGCCGGCCTTGCCGAGGAGAACATGAACCGGGGCGCCGGCTGGCGCTTCCTCGAGATCGGCCGCAGGCTCGAGCGCGCGGTGACGACCTGCCGTTTCGCCCGCGCCTTCGGCGAGCAAGCCGCCCCGACCGAATGCCTCGACGTGCTGCTCGACCTGATCGACTCACAGATCACCTACCGCTCGCGCTACCTCGTCGGCGTCTCGTTCCACCCGGTGCTCGATATGGTGATGTTCGACGGCTACAACCCCCGCTCGGTCGCCTTCCAGATCGCGCGCCTCGACGACGAGGTGGCCGCGCTGCCGACGATGCGGGAGGATGGCCTGATGGAGGCGCCGCGTCGCCTGTCGCTCAAGCTCGCAGCCGACGTGGCGACCGCACGGACCGAGCAGATCGACCGCAACTTCGTGCTGTCCATCGAGCAGCGCCTGATGAGCCTGTCCGAAGTGGTCGCGAGCCGCTACTTCCTGCAGGCCGGGGCCGACGCGCCCGGGCTCAAGGCCTAGCCGTGCTGTACGAGATCCGCCACGTCACGACCTACACCTACAACACCGCCGTGCCGTTCGCGCGCTGCGTGCTGCGCATGTTCCCGCGGATCGAGACGGGCCAGACCGTGCATTCGACCGTCTGCGCCCTGTCCCCGAAGCCGGCCGAGCGGCGCGACAGCGTCTGCTTCTTCGGCAACCACATCGCGACGCTGACCATCGACGAGCCGCATCGCAGCCTTTCGGTCTCGGTGCGGTCCGAGGTCGAGGTCGACCAGCCTGGCCTCGCCGGCCTTGATGTCTCTCCCCCATGGGAGCGCGCGCGCGAGGAAGCCGCCACCGCCGCCGGCCTCGCTCCGGACTCGCCGGTCCATTTCCTCTATCCGAGCCGTCTCGTCTCTCTCGATGCCGAGGCGCGCGCGTATGCCGCCGCGAGCTTCCCCGCGGGCCGCTCCACGCTGGAAGGCGCCATAGAGCTGATGATGCGGATCCGCGAGGACTTCACCTACGATCCCACCGCGACCGTGGTGTCGACGCCGCTCGGAGAGGCGCTGGCCAACCGCAGGGGCGTCTGCCAGGACTTCGCGCATGTGATGATCTCGGGCCTGCGCGGGCTCGGCCTGCCGGCCGCCTATGTCAGCGGCTATCTTCGCACCATCCCGCCGCCCGGCGCCAAGCGGCTCGAGGGCGCCGACGCCACCCATGCCTGGGTGTCTGTCTGGTGCGGCGAGGGGTTGGGCTGGATCGACCTCGACCCCACCAACGGCATGCTCGCCGAGAACGACCACATCGTCGTGGCGCGGGGCCGCGACTATGCCGACGTCTCGCCCCTCGACGGGGTGCTGATCGGATCGGGCGGCCAGTCCATCGACGTCAAGGTCGACGTCATCCCGATCGGCTGACTCCGCCCGGGCCTCACGCTCCGGTTAGGGTCCTGTCGAACTGGTCGACCAGCCAGTCCACCTGATCGGCCGTGATGACGAGCGGCGGCGAGACGCGGATCGTATGGTCGTGCGTGTCCTTGACCAGCACGCCGCGATCCTTGAGCGCCTCGCAGTAGCGGCGCGCGCCGCCGGCCTCGGGATGCAGCTCTACCGCCACCATCAACCCGCGCCCGCGCACCTCGCGCACGATGTTGCTGCGGATCGCGCCGAGCCCGGCCTTCAGCCGCTCGCCCTGCACGGCCGCGTTCTCGATCATGCCTTCCTCGGTGAGGACCCTGAGCGCGGCCCGTGCGATGGCGCAGGCCAGCGGGTTGCCGCCGAAGGTCGAGCCATGCTGGCCGGGCTTGAGCACGCCGAGCACGTCGCTGTTCGAAAGCACGGCCGAGACCGGATAGAAGCCGCCCGACAGGGCCTTGCCGACCAGCGTGACATCCGCCTCGATGCCTTCGTGCTGCTCCGCGAGCATGCGCCCCGTGCGCCCGAGCCCGGTCTGGATCTCGTCGAGGATCAGCACGACGTCATGGGCGGTGCACAGTTCGCGCACGCGACTGAAATAGCCCGCTGGCGGGATCACGACGCCCGCCTCGCCCTGGATGGGCTCGACCAGAAAAGCCACGGTGTTCGGCGTGATGGCCGCCTCGAAGGCCGACGCGTCGCCGAACGGCACGACCCGGAAGCCCGGAGCGAACGGGCCGAAAGAGCCTCGCGCCGCCGGATCGGTGGAAAAGCCCACGATGCCCAGCGTCCGGCCATGGAAGTTCTCGGAGCACACAATGATCTCGGCCTGCCCATCCGGCACGCCCTTCTGCTCGTAGCCCCATTTCCGCACGGCCTTGACGGCTGTCTCGACCGCCTCGGCGCCGCTGTTCATCGGCAGCACCTTGTGCGAGCCGGTGAGCTCGGCGATCTCGCGATAGAAATGCGCGAGCTGGTCGTTGCGGAAAGCCCGGGAGGTGAGCGTCAGCCTGCCGGCCTGTTCGAGCATGGCGGCGAGGATTTTCGGGTGGCAATGGCCCTGATTGACGGCGGAATAGGCCGAAAGCCCGTCGAGATAGCGCTTGCCGTCCACGTCCCACACGAACACGCCTTCGCCGCGCTCGAGCACCACGTCGATGGGCTTGTAGTTGTGCGCTCCGAGCGAGCGTTCGATGGCGATGAAATCGGCGGCGTGCATCGTCATGGCAGGACCTCAGGCGAAGGCCAGATTGGCGGCGCGCGCGCCCGGCGCGGCGTCGCGGGCAAGCAGGAACGGCGCGGGCGCGCCGCGCGACAGCACGGTCCGGCCGAACAGGCTGCCGATCAGGTCGACGGCCAGCTTCGCCGTGCGGCCGCGCTCGTCGAGGAACGGGTTCAGTTCCACGATGTCGAGCGAGCGCACCATCCCGCATTCGTGCAGCATCTCCATCATCAGATGCGCCTCGCGGTAGGTCAGGCCCCCCTCGACCGGGGTGCCGACGCCCGGCGCGGTCGCGGGATCGATCAGGTCGAGATCGAAGCTGACATGCAGGTGGGTGGTCTCGGGGTCGTAGCGGTCGAGGATCTGGCGCAGCAGCGCCGACACGCCGAACTCGTCGATCATGCGCATGTCGACCGAGTTCAACCCGTCCTCGGCGAGCGCCTCGCGCTCGGCCCGATCGATCGAGCGAAGGCCGAACAGATGCACGTTGCCATGCGGCGTCGCCGGCGCGCTGCGGCCGGGAAGCACGCCCTCGAGCGTCGGATCGCCGGTCAGGAACGCCACGGGCATGCCATGCATGTTGCCGGATGGCGACGTGCCGGGCGTGTTGTAGTCGGCATGCGCGTCGAGCCACAGCACGACGAGCTCGCGCCCGCACTGGCGCGCATGCGCCGCCGCCGCGCTCACGCTGCCCATCGCCATGCTGTGGTCGCCGCCGAGGAACATCGGCGTGCCGCCCAGCGCGAACAGGCTCAGCGCGCGGTCATGGATCGCGCGCGTCCAGGCCGCGATCTCGCGGTCGTGGCG
>JAIXZF010000255.1 GCA_027489835.1 Hyphomicrobiales bacterium | reverse complement strand
GGCGAGGGCGTCTGGTCCCCGCTCGGCGACCTCGACTTCGGCGTCGGCTACGAGAACAACACCTGCTATCCCGCGCCGGGCCAGGTCATCCTCTATCCGGGCGGCGTCAGCGAGACCGAGATTCTGCTGGCGTACGGCAACGTCAACTTCGCCTCGAAGGCCGGCCAGCTCTCCGGCAATCACTTCATCACCCTGACCAAGGGCCTCGAGAACATCTACGCGCTGGGCCGCAAGGTGCTCTACGAAGGCGCGCAGGACATCCGCTACGAAGCGATCTGAGCAGTCGAGGCGCGCCGCCGCTCAACCCCGGGGCGGCAGCGCGTCCAGCCGGCCGCGCAGCGCGCGCAGGTCGGCCCAGCTCGACCGCTTGGCGATCGGGTTGCGCAGCAGGTAGGCCGGATGCAGCGTCGGCAGGGCGGGGATCACTCTGTCCCCGGCCCGGTACTCGCGCCAGCGCCCGCGCTCGGCCATGATGCCCTTGATGCCGAGCAGCGCCTGCGACGATGGGCCCCCGAGCGTGACGAGGATGTCGGGCGCGGCAAGCTCGATCTGCCGCTCGATGAAGGGCTTGCAGGCCATCATCTCCTGCGTGGTCGGCGTGCGGTTGCCCGGCGGCCGCCACGGCACGATGTTGGCGATGTAGACATCCGAAGCGCGCGAGAGGCCGATCGCGCCGAGCATGCGGTCGAGCAGCTGGCCCGAGACGCCCACGAAAGGCAGGCCCTGCCGGTCCTCGTCGGCTCCCGGCGCCTCGCCCACCAGCATGATCCGGGCGGCCGGGTCGCCATCGGCGAAGCACAAATTCTTGGCGGTCGCCTTCAGCGCGCAGCCCTCGAAGCGCTCCATCGCGGCCCTGAGCTCGTCCAGCGTCGTCGCCGCGCGCGCCAGCTGTGTGGCGCTCAGCGCCGCGTCGTCCGCGCTCATCGCGGCCCCTGCCTGGCTCATGCGCGGCTCGGTCTGGCTGGCGGGCGGACGTGTCAGCGTGCGGCCGGGAGCGGACGCCGTTGCCCCGCTCGCCGGCGTGGCGGCAGGCTGCGGCCCGGCGGCGGCCGGCAGCGCCGCGGCGGCCTCCGCGAAGCGGTCATGCGCGAGCTCGTCCAGCCCCGCGTCCACGCCCGCATCGACATGGAAGGCGAGGATGTCGGCCAGCTCGGCTGGCGTCAGGGGTTGGCTGGAGAAGCCGGGGCTCATGACGCTTTCCCTAGCAGATCGGGGCCGCGCCGCCATCATCTTGCTGGGCGGGCCAGCGCAAAAGCCCTTGCGCGGGGCCCAGGCCACGGCCATCAAGGCTTGCGGAGACAGCCGGTTGGTTCATATATAAACCATCTTGGCGAAGGACCCGTGAGGTGCCTGAAAGGCATCGCGGAGGAGGAAGCGATGGACATCCAGGAAGCGCTGAACGAGCCCCGCGAGGCCATGGAATATGACGTGGTGATCGTCGGCGCGGGCCCCGCGGGCCTCGCGGCCGCGATCCGGCTCAAGCAGGTCGCGGCCGAGGCGGGCGGCGATGTGTCGGTCGTGGTGGTCGAGAAGGGCTCGGAGGTGGGCGCGCACATCCTCTCCGGCGCCGTGATCGACCCTGTCGGCCTCGACCGCCTGTTGCCGGAATGGCGCGCCGACGAGGCCCGCCCCCTGAAGACCGAGGTCAGCGAGGATCGCTTCTACTTCCTCGGGCCCGCCGGCGGCGTGCGCCTTCCGAACTTCGCCATGCCGAAGCTCATGGACAATCACGGCAACTTCGTCGGCTCGCTCGGCAATGTGGCGCGCTACCTCGCCCAGCAGGCCGAGGCGCTCGGCGTCGAGATCTATCCAGGCTTCGCGGCGGCCGAAATCCTGTTCGACGACAAGGGCGCCGTCGCGGGCGTGGCCACCGGCGACATGGGCATCGCCAGGGACGGCACCGTGTCGGAGCGCTTCACGCGCGGCATGGAATTGCGCGGCAAGTACACCCTGTTCGGCGAGGGGGCACGCGGGCACCTCACCAAGCAGCTCATCCGCCGCTACGAGCTCGATGCCGGCCGGGAGCCCCAGAAATACGGCATCGGCCTCAAGGAGCTCTGGCAGGTCAATCCCGAGAAGTTCCAGGCCGGACTGGTGCAGCACTCCTTCGGCTGGCCGCTCGACATGAGCACCGGCGGCGGCTCGTTCCTCTATCATTTCGACGACAACCTCGTGGCCGTCGGCTTCGTCGTCCACCTCAACTACACCAACCCCACCCTCTCGCCGTTCGACGAGTTCCAGCGTTTCAAGACGCACGAGATGATCCGCGACGTGTTCGAGGGCGGCAAGCGCCTCTCCTATGGCGCGCGTGCCATCACCGAGGGCGGGTGGCAGTCGGTGCCGAAGCTGACCTTCCCGGGCGGGGCGCTGCTGGGCTGCTCGGCCGGCTTCGTCAACGTCCCGCGCATCAAGGGCAGCCACAATGCGGTGCTCTCAGGCATGATGGCAGCCGAGCACGTCTTTGCCGCGCTCTCGGAGGGGCGCGCCCATGACGAGGTCGCGGCCTACGAGGAGGGCTGGCGCGGCTCCGAGATCGGGCGGGACCTCCGCTCCGTCCGCAACGTCAAGCCGCTCTGGTCGAAGTTCGGCACGATCGGCGGCGTCGTCCTTGGCGGCGTCGACATGTGGGCGAACCAGCTTCTCGGCCTCTCGCCCTTCGGCACGATGCGCCACGGCAAGGCCGACCACGAATCGCTCAAACCGATCGACCAGGTGAAGCAGCTCACTTATCCCAAGCCCGACGGCGTCCTGACCTTCGACAGGCTCTCCTCGGTCTTCATCTCCTCGACCAATCACGAGGAGGACCAGCCGGCCCATCTCAAGCTGCGCGATCCGTCGATCCCGATCGCCCGCAACCTTCCGCTCTACGGCGAGCCGGCGCGGCTCTACTGTCCCGCGGGCGTCTATGAGGTGGTCTATGCCGATCCGGCCGCGAAGACCGATCCCCGTTTCGTGATCAACGCGCAGAACTGCGTGCACTGCAAGACCTGCGACATCAAGGACCCCTCGCAGAACATCAACTGGGTCACGCCGGAGGGCGGCGGCGGGCCGAACTATCCGAACATGTGACCGGCGCGCGCCTGTGACATTCGAGGTGGCTTGTTTAATTGCCGCGTTGCGGCCATCCTGCCCGGCATGATGCGAAGGTGCGTCGGATGGGCGAGCCGCCAAGAAGGCCATGTCCCCGACGCCGGACACCCTGAGTGAGGCGCGCTTGACATCTTCCCCTCGATCCGGCGCCGCGCGCCCGGACCTTCAGCCTGCGGGCCATGGCTGGGCGCGTTTCGCCCGTGTCTCGCTGGTCGGGCTTGGCCTCGCCTTCGCTTCCAGCTTCGCCGGCGTGGCCTTCGCCAACGCCCAGTCGCGGCAGGCGGAGAAGTTCGAGCCGGCCGACAGCATCGAGGGCAACTACCTTGCGGCCCTCATCGCCGGCTCGGCGCGCGATACGGGCGCCGCCGCCACTTTCCTGCGCGAGGCGCTGCGCGCCGACCCGCGCAACCAGGAACTCGTCGAGCGCTCCTTCGTCGCCTTCCTCGCCGACGGCGCGATGCCGGATGCCTTCCGCACGGCCGAGCGCATCGTCCAGCGTGATCCATCCAATGGCCTCGCGCAGATGACGCTGGCGGTCCGCTCGATCAAGAACCGCCAGTTCCAGGCTGCACGCGAGCGCCTGCGCGGCGGCGGCAGGGGCCGCGCCGCGGACATCACCTCCACGCTGCTCACCGCCTGGGCCTTCGCCGGCGCCGGCGACCAGGCCCGCGCCATCGAGACCGTCGACCGGCTCAGGGGCGACGGCTCGATCAACACCTTCCGCGACTACCATGCCGGGCTGATCTTCGACGTGCTGGGCAACACGGCCGAGGCGCAGAAGCGCCTGAAGGCGACCTATGACGGCGATCCGACCACGCTGCGCGTCGTCGACGCCTGGGGGCGCTTCCAGGCCCGCCGCGGCGACGTGACCGGCGCGCGCGAGACCTATGACCGCTTCAACCGGCTGCTGCCGAACCATCCCATCGTCCGCGACGCCATGTCGACTCTGGCTGGGCCGGGTCAGGGCGGGCGCCAGCCGACGCTGGCGCGCACCGTCACCAGTGCCCAGCAGGGCGCGGCGGAGGCGCTCTACGGGCTCGGCAGCGCCGGCAACCGCGAGGACAACGACGCCGCGATCGTCATCATCTATCTGAGGCTGGCTCTGTACCTCGATCCGGGGCACGAACTCGCCATCCTCACGCTCGGCGACACGCTGGAGCGCGCCCGGCAGCCGGACGACGCCATCGTCGTCTACGACAAGATGCCCGCGAACTCGGCGCTCCGCAGCAATGCCGAGGTTCAGATCGGGCTCGCGCTCGAGACGATGGGCCGCAAGGACGAGGCGGTCGCCCATCTCGAGGCCGCCATCAAGGAAGACCCCGAGGATCTCGACGCGCTCTCCGCGCTCGGCGGCGTCTACCGCAGCCGGAAGGACTTCGCCAAGGCGGCCACCTATTACGAGCGCGCCCTCGCGCTGGTGAAAGCCCCCGAGCGCCATCACTGGAACCTGTTCTATTCCCGCGGCATCGCCTACGAGCGCACCAAGCGCTGGCCGCAGGCCGAGGCCGATCTGCGCAAGGCGCTCGAGCTGATCCCCGAGAGCATGGGCTCGAACCGCGCGCTGGTGCTGAACTATCTCGGCTATTCCTGGGTCGATCAGGGCATCAACCTGGACGAGGCGTTCGCCATGCTCAGGCGCGCGGTCGAGCTCAAGCCGCGCGACGGCTACATCATCGACAGCCTCGGCTGGGCCTATTACCGCCTCGGCCGCTTCGAGGAGGCGGTGCGTGAGCTGGAGCGCGCCATCGACCTCAGGCCCTCCGATCCTGTCATCAACGACCATCTCGGCGATGCCTACTGGCGCGTGGGCCGCAGGCTCGAGGCTCGGTTCCAGTGGAATCACGCGCGTGACCTGAACCCCGAGCCCGAAGACCTGCCGAAGATCCTCAGGAAGATCGAATCGGGCCTCGAGGACGAGGTGAAGCCCGCCTCCGCCGTGGCCGAGCCTCCCAAGAAGAACGACGGCTGAGGCCGCCGGACGGCGCGTCCATGCTCGCCACCCGCGCGCCGGCCAAGGTCAACCTGACCCTCGAGGTGCTGGGGCGCCGGGCCGACGGCTATCACGAGCTGTCCAGCCTCGTGGCCTTCGCCGGCATCGGGGACAGGCTGTCCCTCGACCCGGCGGCTTCCCCAGGTTTGGCCATCGCAGGCCCGTTCGGCGCCGGCCTCGACGCAGGCCCCGGCAATCTCGTGCTCAAGGCGGCGGACGTCTTCGTGGCGCGCGTCCCGCAGGCCCGGCTCGGGCGCTTCACCCTCGACAAGCGCCTGCCGATCGCCTCGGGCATCGGCGGCGGCTCCGCCGACGCGGCCGCGGCGCTCAGGCTCCTGGCCCGGCTGAACGGCATTCAGCTCGATGATGGCGCCGTCCGCGACGCGGCACGCGCGGTCGGGGCGGACGTGCCCGTCTGCCTCGATTCGAAGGCGCGCCTCATGGAGGGCGTCGGCGAGCGGCTGGGCCCGCCGCTGCACCTTCCTCGCCTCGCCGCCGTCCTGGTCAATCCGGGCGTCGGGCTGCCGACGGCCTCGGTCTTCACGGCGCTTGGCCTTCCCCCGGGCGGGCCGCTGCGCGAGGCTGCGCCGATCGAACTGGGCGAAGGCCTTCCGGCCAGCCTCCAGCGCCACGGCAATGACCTCGAGCGTCCAGCGCTGCGACTCGCGCCCGCCGTCGGGGAAACGCTGGACGCGCTGGGCCGTCAGCCCGGCTGCCGCCTCGCACGCATGTCGGGATCGGGAGCGACCTGCTTCGGCCTGTTCGGCGACCGTCCGGCGGCAGAAGTCGCGGCCCGCGCGCTGGCCAGCGCCCATCCTGCCTGGTGGGTGCGCGCGACCGTCCTGCGCTGACCGGCTTGCCGCAGCAGGGCGCTCAGTGCGCCCTGGCGATGCAGAAGCCCACGGCCCCCATCATCGCGGCCTTCATCTCGCTGTCCGGGAACAGCGCCAGCGCGTCCTCGGCCATCGCGCCATAGTGGCGGGCGCGCTCGATCGTGTCGTCGAGGGCGCGATGCCGCTTCATGATGGCGATCGCGTGCTCGAGGTCGCCCTCGCGCAGATCGGCCTGCTGCAGGGTGCGGCGCCAGAAGGCGCGCTCCTGCTCGTTGCCGCGCCGGAAGGACAGCACGACGGGCAGCGTTATCTTGCCCTCCCGGAAATCGTCGCCGACATTCTTGCCGAGCTTGGCGGCCACGCCGCCATAGTCCAGCGCGTCGTCGACGAGCTGGAAGGCGATGCCGAGATTGAGCCCGAAGCTGCGGCAGGCGGCGTGCTCGGCCTTCGGCCGGTCCGCGATGACGGGTCCGACCTCGCAGGCGGCGGCGAACAGCTCCGCCGTCTTGCCTCGGATCACGGCGAGATACTCGTCCTCGGTGGTTTCGGTGTTCTTGGCGGCGGCGAGCTGCATCACCTCGCCCTCGGCGATCACGGCGGCGGCGGTCGACAGGATCTCGAGCGCCCTTAGCGAGCCGACCTCGACCATCATGCGGAAGGCCTGGCCGAGCAGGAAATCGCCCACCAGCACGGAGGCTTCATTGCCCCAGAGCATGCGGGCCGCCAACTTGCCGCGCCGCATGTCGCTTTCGTCCACCACGTCGTCATGCAGCAGCGTGGCGGTGTGCATGAACTCCACCGAAGCCGCGAGCTTGACGTGGCCGTCGCCGCGATAGCCGCAGAGCGCCGCCGTCGCCAGCGTCAGCATCGGCCT
>JAIXZF010000164.1 GCA_027489835.1 Hyphomicrobiales bacterium | reverse complement strand
TCGTCATCCTCTTCGCCGGCGCGCTGGAGATGCTGTTCGCCGAGCGCATCGTGCAGCTCTACGGGCGCTTCGCGGGGAAGGCGCCGGCATGAGCGATCTGTTCCAGACCGTGCTGCTCGCCGTCGATTCCGCCGTCAGGCTATCGGTGCCGCTGCTCTTCGCCTGCCTCGCCGGGCTCTATTCCGAGCGCTCGGGCGTCGTCGACATCGGGCTCGAGGGCAAGATGCTGATCGGCGCCTTCGCGGCCGGCGCGGCGGCGGCCATGGTGCCGAACCCCTGGATCGGCCTTCTCGCCGCCATCCTCGCCTCGGTGCTGTTCGCGCTGATCCATGGCTATGCCTCGATCACCCAGCGCGGCAACCAGATCGTCTCCGGCGTCGCCATCAACGTGCTGGCCTCGGGACTCACGGCCATCCTCGGCAATGCCTGGTTCAACCAGGGCGGCCGCACGCCGCAATTGCCGCCGGGCGCGCGCTTCAACGAGATCACGCTGCCTTTCGCCGAGGCGGCCCGCTCGGTGCCGGTGATCGGGACCTTCTATGCCGAGGTGGTCTCGGGCCATTCCGTGCTGGTCTACGCCGCGCTCGCCATGGTGCCGCTGACTTGGTTCCTGCTCCACCGCACGCGCTGGGGCCTCAGGCTCCGCGCCGTGGGAGAGAACCCGGCCGCGGTCGACACGGCGGGCCTTTCGGTCACGCGGCTGCGCTATTCGGCCGTCATCATGGCCGGCATCCTGTGCGGCTTCGGCGGGGCCTATCTTGCCATCGCCCAGTCCGCCGGCTTCGTCACCGACATGACGGCGGGCAAGGGCTTCATCGCGCTGGCCGCGCTGATCTTCGCGAAATGGCGGCCCTTTCCCGCGCTGGGTGCCTGCTTCCTCTTCGGCCTGCTCGATGCGGTCGCGCTGCGCATCCAGGGCGTCAGCCTGCCCGGCATCGGCCAGGTGCCCGTCCAGGCCATCCAGGCGCTGCCCTATCTGCTCACCGTCATCCTGCTGGCCGGCTTCATCGGCAAGGCCACGCCGCCCCGGGCCGTCGGCGTGCCCTACGTGAAGGATCGCTCATGACACCTGGGATCGCCGCGCTGTTCGACGCGGCCCTGGCGGCGAAGGCGCGCGCCTACGTGCCCTATTCGAAGTTCCATGTCGGCGCGGCCTTGCTGGCCCCGAGCGGGTGCATCTATGCCGGCTGCAATGTTGAGAACGCGGCTTACCCCGTGGGCAATTGCGCCGAGGCCAGCGCCATCGCGGCCATGATCCTGGCGGGCGAGACGCGCATCGTCGAAGCCCTCGTGGTCGGTGACGGTGCGGGGCTGTGCACGCCCTGCGGCGGCTGCCGCCAGCGCCTGCGCGAATTCGCCGAGCCGGGCGTGGCGGTGCATGTCGCGGGCGACGAAGGGCTGCGCCGTTCCTTCACGGTCGAGGAGCTGCTGCCGGCCTCCTTCGGCCCCGACAACCTCACCTCCTGAGGCTTCGCCATGGCCTGGGCCGACCATCCCGAAACCCTGTTCGACGCGGCGCAGCGCTTCGTCGCGGCGCGCGGCGTCGGCACGCCCGATCTCGCCATCATCCTCGGCTCGGGCCTCGGCTCCCTCGCCGACGAGGTCGAGGACGCGGTGCGCATCCCCTATGCCGAAATCCCCGGCTTCCCGCGCGGCGCCGTCTCCGGCCATGCCAAGGCGCTGGTCTTCGGCCGTCTTGAGGGCCGCTCCGTGCTCGTCTTCGCCGGCCGCTCGCACTACTACGAGGGCGGCGATCCGGCCGTGATGAAGGTGCCGCTCGGGCTGCTGACCCGGCTGGGCTCGCCCGCGCTCTTGGCCACCAACGCCGCGGGTTCCGTCAACCCCGTCATGGCGCCGGGCACGGTCGTCGCCATCGCCGACCATGTCAGCCTCGGCGCGCCCAACCCCTTGATCGGGGATGTGGACGAGCGCCGCTTCGTGCCGATGGCGGAGGCCTATGATCCCGCGCTCCGCGCCCGGCTGCAGGCGGCGGCGGCGCAGGCCGGCCTCGCTCTTCCCGAAGGCGTCTACATGTGGTGGAGCGGCCCGAGCTTCGAGACGCCGGCCGAGATCAGGCTGGCGCAGGTCGTCGGCGCCGATCTTGTCGGCATGTCCACGGTGCCCGAGATCATCATGGCGCGCCGCCTCGGGCTCGTGGCGGCGGCCTTGTCGATCGTCACCAATTATGGGACGGGCATGCAGGTCGTCGCGCCGAACCACATGGAGACCAAGCATGTGGCCGATGCGGCGGCGCCGAGGCTGAAGGCGCTGGTCCGCGCCTTCCTCAGGGAGACGCCACTTGGCTGACATCCAGGCTGACATCCAAGCCGCGCGCCGGGCCATCGCCCTGCTCGACCTCACCGATCTGGGCGATCAGGCCAACGAGGCCGGCACGCTGCAGCTCTGCGCGCGGGCCGTCGCGGCCCCCGGCCCTGTGGCGGCCGTCTGCATCTGGCCGCAATTCGTCAGCCTGGCCCGCCGCACTTTGGGCGACTCGCCCGTTCGGGTGGCGACGGTGGTGAACTTCCCGGCCGGCGGCACCAATGTCGGCCGCATCTCGGGCGACGTGCAGGAAGCCATTGGCGACGGCGCCGACGAGATCGACCTCGTCTTCCCCTACAAGGCCTTTCTGGAAGGCGCGCCGGAGATCGCCGCCGACATGGTGGCCGAGATCAAGGCCATCTGCGAATCGACGCTGCTGAAGGTCATCCTCGAGACCGGCTGCTTCCCCGACGAGGCCTCGATCCGGCAGGCCAGCGACCTCGCCATCCAGTCGGGTGCGGACTTCATCAAGACCTCGACCGGCAAGACGCCCGTTTCGGCCACGCCAGCCGCCGCGCGCGTGATGCTGGAGGCGATCAAGGCGGGCGGCCTGCCCGTGGGCCTCAAGCCTTCGGGCGGCATCCGCACGCTGGCGGACGCGAAGATCTATCTCGATCTCGCCGACGGCATCATGGGCCCTGCCTGGGCCAACCCGCGCACCTTCCGCTTCGGCGCGAGCGGGCTGCATCAGGCGCTGGCGGACGTCATCGCGGGCGAGACCCCGCGCGAGAGCGGCGACGGGGTGTACTGATGGAGCCCAGCTT
Organism: Hyphomicrobiales bacterium; assembly: GCA_027489835.1. Lineage (GTDB taxonomy): Bacteria > Pseudomonadota > Alphaproteobacteria > Rhizobiales > Beijerinckiaceae > Allobosea. The sequence continues at coordinate 8,485 of JAIXZF010000164.1, read as the reverse complement.
CCTGCCCCAGGAGATCATCCGCGCGAAGCGGGACGGAGGCGAGCTCGGCCCCGCCGAGATCGCGCAGATGATCGCGGGCCTCGTCGATGGCCGCGTCACCGAGGGCCAGGCGGCGGCCTTCGCCATGGCGGTGTTCTTTAACGGCATGAGCATCGCCGAGCGCGTGGCGCTGACCGAGGCGATGCGCGATTCGGGGGAGGTGCTGGACTGGAGCGGCCTGCCCGGTCCCGCGCTCGACAAGCATTCCACGGGCGGGGTCGGAGACACCGTCTCGCTGATGCTCGGCCCGGCGGTCGCGGCGGCCGGCGGCTTCGTGCCGATGATCTCGGGGCGCGGCCTCGGGCACACCGGCGGCACGCTCGACAAGCTCGACAGCATCCCCGGCTACGTGACGCAGCCCGACAATGCGCTCTTTCGCAAGGTCGTGCGCGAGGCGGGCTGCGCCATCATCGGCCAGACAGCCGACCTCGCCCCGGCGGACAAGCGGCTCTACGCCATCCGCGACGTCACCGCGACTGTGGAATCCGCCTCGCTGATCACCGCCTCGATCCTTTCCAAGAAGCTGGCGGCCGGCCTTCACGGCCTTGCGATGGACGTCAAGACCGGCTCCGGCGCCTTCATGGCCACGCGCGAAGGCTCGCGTGACCTCGCCCGCTCGCTGGTCTCGGTGGCCAACGGCGCCGGGCTGAGGACGACCGCGCTCATCACCGACATGGACGCGCCGCTGGCCGACGCGGCCGGCAACGCGCTCGAGGTGCGCTACGCGGTCGACTACCTGACCGGGGCAAGGCGCGAGGCCCGGATGCATGCGGTGACGGTCGCGCTGGGCGCCGAGATGCTGCTGCTCGGCGGCCTGTGCACCGATCTCGCGGACGGCAGTGACCGGATGGAGCGCGTCATCGCCTCGGGCGCGGCGGCCGAAGCCTTCCAGCGCATGGTCGCGGCGCTGGGCGGCCCGGCCGACCTGCTCGCGCAGCCTGAGGCCTATCTGGCCGCCGCTCCGATCATCCGCCCCGTCCATGCCGCGCGGGCGGGCTTCGTCGCGGCCATCGACACCCGCGCCGTCGGCCTCGCCGTGGTCGAGCTCGGCGGCGGCCGGGCCCGCGCCGCGGATGCGATCGACCCGGCCGTTGGGCTGACCGCGCTCGCCGGGCCGGGTGCGGAAGTCGGCCCCGGAAGGCCGCTCGCCCTCGTCCATGCGCGGAGCGAGGGCGCTTTCGACCGCGCCGCCGCCCGGCTCGTCGCGGCCTATGCGGTCGGCGCCGCCCCGTCCGCGGGCTCCGCCGACGTGATTCTGGAGCGCATCGTCGCATGAGCCTGCTGATCGCCATGAGCCAATGGGATGTCGAAAGCTGGCGCGAGCGCTTCCGGCGCGTCCTGCCCGGCCTCGACATCGTCGCCCTGGGCGAGCCTTTCGACCGCCGCGCCGTGCGCTACGCCGCGTCCTGGAAGCATCCCGAAGGCGCGCTGGCCGGGCTGCCGGCGCTCGAGGCGGTGTTCTCGCTGGGCGCCGGCGTCGACCATCTGTTCCGCGATCCGCGGCTGCCCGACGTGCCCATCGCACGGGTGGTCGACCCCGACCTGACCTCGCGCATGAGCGAATACGTGGCGCTGCACTGCCTGATCGCCCTGCGCCAGCAGCGCCGCTACGACAGGCAGCAGCGCCTCGCGCAATGGATCGACGACCGCGACCAGCCGGCGGCGCGCGACGTGCGCGTGGGGATTCTCGGCATGGGCGTTCTCGGGCTCGACGCCGCCGGCAAGCTGATGGCGCTCGGCTTCGATGTCGCCGCCTGGAGCCGCACGCCGCGCCAGGTCGAGGGCCTGCCGAGCTTCGCGGGGCCGGAAGGCCTCGGCCCGTTCCTGGCCCGCACCGACATCCTCGTGAACCTCCTGCCGGCCACGCCGGAAACCGAAGGTCTGCTCGACCGGCGTGTGTTCACGCAGCTGGCCCGTGGCGGCCGGCTCGGCGGGCCGATGCTGATCAATGCGGGGCGGGGCGCGACGCAGAACGAGACGGATATCCTCGCCTGCCTCGACGAGGGCGTGCTCCGGCACGCCACGCTCGATGTGTTCCGGGAGGAGCCCCTCGATGCATCCTCGCGCTTCTGGACGCATCCGGGCGTCACGGTGACGCCGCACAACGCCGCCATGAGCGCGCCGGACGCCATCTGCGCCCTCATCGCGAGGCAGATCGGCCGGCTGGAGCGCGGGCTGCCGCTGGAGCACGAGGTCGACCGGGCGCGCGGCTATTAGGCCGGGCGCGTCCGGGAGAGCCGATCAGGGTGGCGTGCAGGCGGCCTGTCCCTCGCGCACGACCTGCTCCACCGTGGTGCTGCGGTCGCCGTTGCGCGGGCGGAAATACAGGCTCTTCGCGCTCATGTTGAAGTTCGGCGAGATGATGCCGGTGTAGGTCAGCGAGGCCGTGGTGACGATCAGAGACGTGTTCGGCACGGCGAGGTCCGTGTTGGGCAGGGGCACCACCGTGTTGCGCACCAGCGCCGCACCGCTGATGTTGGAGCTGCTCCAGCAGACCCGCGCCACGCGCGCATTGTCGATGATCACGCTTGAGATCACCATGCGCGGAGCCGGGCCGCGATAGGGCGAGAGCACGGCCGAGCTGGCCGCGAAGATGTTGTTGACGCCCGCCAGGCTCAGCGTCGAGTTCTGCGACGACAGATCCGACAGGGTGCGGTTGAGCTGGACCATGCGCCAGTTGAGTGAGACCGCGTTGCTGATGTCGACGATGCCCACCAGCATGACGAGCATGATCGGCGCGATGAAGCCGAACTCGATGGCGGCGACGCCGCTTTCCGAGCGCCTCAGCCTGCGCTGGAAGCGGGTAAGGCGGCGGATGCTGGCGCGTCCGCGCGCCGTCATGTCGAGGGTGATCCTGCGCATGGCGTTCTCTTCAGGTCGTCGGGAACGGTTCGGACCGGAAGGCGACGACCGATTCGAGCACGTTCTCGCCCGAGCTCAGCCGCGACAGGCTGCCGAAATAGCCTGCGACCAGCACGGGGATCTTGTAGGCCGTGCGGATCACCACGATCTCGCCAGGCCCCACGGCACGCATCTGGTAGCTCGCCGTGTTGATGGTGCCGCTGGTGACCATGCTGTTCGGCGTCGCCGGGAATGAGCTTTCCGGCTGCACGTCGATGAACAGGCGCGTGGAGCAGTCGGAGGCGAGGTTCATGCGGGCGCAGATGGCGTCGCGGAAGGCCGCGGTCTGGACGGCGACCGAACCCGTGTAGAGGGTGCGCGCCTCGCCGGTGAGGATCGTGCGCGAGGCCTGCGCGGTGGCTTCCTGCAGCACCTGACGGGTCCAGAACGCCATCGACGTCTCGACGATCATCATCAGCATGAACATGAAGGGCAGGGAGATCAGCCCGAATTCGACCGCCGTCGCACCCTTGCGGTCCGCGCCGAAGCGCCGCAGCAGGCGGGCTGTCCATCGCCGGGTCGACCGCGCAGGCCGATGAGACCCCGGGCTCCTGTCATGGCTTGAAGCAATCATCGCGCACCCCGATCCTCGCATGGCAGGAAGGGGTAGCAGGGAATGTTTGCCGAAGTCTTATGCGCTGGCCGCGCCAGCCCGATGTTGCGGCAACGCGCGGTTAATCTATCGCGCCGGGGCCGACATCTGGCTGCGACTGGAGACCTGGCCGCCGACCTCGCCGAAGAACTTGTTGGAGTCGCCGAGCTGGATGGCCGGCTGGCATTGCGGCGAGCAGGAGTAGGATTCCCGCTCGAGGCCGCGCTGCACCGTCACCACCGCGTCGGTCGCGGCGCGGACGGTCACGCGCGACTCGGCCAGCATGGCGCCGGCCGCATCCAGCGCGATCATGTTGGTCACGCCGAAGCTCTTGCCGGTCACCACCAGCACGCCGTTCCGCTGCACGGTGATGTCCGCGATCAGCGGGTTGCCCACGATCACCGTCTGCGTCTTGGCGGGCAGCTTGATGACCTTGGCGTAATCGACCGTCACCGCCACGTTGTCGAGGGTGTCGTTCGCGCGCGCGGGCGCCGTCATGACCGTGACGGCCAGGGCCGCCCCGCCGATCCGCGCCAGAAGTCCGGTCCGCGCTAGAGTGCCAGCCGATGCCGATGCCATGACGATCCCGCCCCGCTCCGAATGAATGAGGGATCTTATGGGCCCGGCATGGTGAAGAATTCGATAACACGCGAACGCGCTTCGCCAAGGCGCGCATGCCGGGCTTCGGGCCGGGGCGCCCGGCCGCGGCCGGCTCTCTGTATCAGCTGTCGCGACACGCGCGCGGGGCAAGGCTTTACAGGCGCGGCGCGGCGGCGGCGAAGACCCGATGCACTGTCCAGATGTGTTCAATTCGAGGCGTCTTCACAGTGGACAACGTGGATAATCCGCCCAACACTGATGATGCCCTAGAAAAAATCTTGCAGACATCACGTAATCAGCATTCATAAAGCAAACATTACGTGATTAACGTGGGTGTAAGTCCCGAGTTAACCATAGTCTCTACAACCCTGAATATTAAGGCACCGGGGGTTTGATTTAACCGATCTGCAACGGGTGACGTGTAGGTTGGCTTCAGTCGACGATCTTCGGGCAACACAACCGGCGACGTTCGGCGAAACCGTGGTGTAAAGGAGTGTTCCCATGAAGAATCTGATGACCCGCTTTGTCAACGACGAGTCCGGCGCGACCGCCATCGAGTACGGCCTCATCGCCGCCCTCATCGCCGTGGTCTGCATCGGCGTCTGGACGACGATCGGCACCCGTCTGAACGCGAAGTTCAACTCGGTCTCCAGCGCCCTTCAGTGAGCGCGTGACCTGTCGCCGGCGCCCTCGCGGCGTCGGCGGCGCCCAACCTCCCGGATCCTGCGCTCCGAAAGATAACGCCTGAATGGAGCCATCCGGCTCCGTCTTGAACTCCGTTCTGCAGCACTTGGCCAGAACGGCCGCCCATGACTCGGGTTTTTGGAAGGAATCGTCCATGACTGCTCTGCTCAACCGCTTCGCGAAGGACGAGTCCGGCGCGACCGCCATCGAATACGGCCTCATCGCCGCCCTCATCGCCGTGGTCTGCATCGGCGTCTGGACGACGATCGGCACCCGCCTCAACGCCAAGTTCAACCGCGTCTCCAGCGCGCTGACCTGAAACCGGTCGGCGGCGGCGCTCGCGAGCGCGTCCGCCAACCTGTTCTTCACCTTTCCGGGGCTAGGGTGACGCGGCCTCGGCTGCGGCCAGGCCCTGAAGGCGCCATCCCCGAACCGGAGCTGCCCGCCATGTCGGCCATGTCCCTCTCGGCCATCACGTTCGCGACGCTGACCGTGTTCCCGGCCTTCATGGCCTACGCCGCGGCGAGCGACCTCGTGTCGATGCGCATCTCCAACCGGGTTTCCCTCGGCCTCGTCGCCGTCTTCGTCGCCTTCGCGATCCTGTGCCAGCTTCCCCTGGCGCAGCTCGGCATGCATGTCGGCGCCGGCGCGCTGATGCTCGCGGTCGGGATCGGCATGTTCGCGGCCGGCTGGATCGGCGGCGGCGACGCCAAGCTGGCGGCGGCCACGGCCCTCTGGATCGGACCCGAGCTCCTGCCCGTCTACATCGTCGCCTCGAGCTTTCTCGGCGGCGTGCTGACCTTGTGGATCCTCAACATGCGCAGCCATCCGCTGCCCGGCTTCGCCGCCCGCTGGAGTTGGCTCGAGCGCCTCCACGCGCCGCGCAACGGCGTTCCCTACGGCATCGCCCTCGCCATCGCGGGGCTGATGGTGTTCCCCGAGACGGCCATCTGGAAGTCGGTGGTGCTGTTCGGCTGATGGAACCGGCCCTTCGCTCTGCAGCGGGAATCAGGGTCCGGAAAAACGTCAACTCACGATTAACCATAATTTGACGATTCGGCCCGCATGGTTGCCCCAGCGTACTCGTACCGCAGGTGGCTTTCATGTTGGGTTTGTCGGGCGCCAGGGCGGTGGTCCTGGGAATATCGCTGCTCACGATGGTGGCGGCGTACTTCATGATCGGGCCGGGGCAGGCCCCCGAACCCGTCAGGATCGTGCAGGAGGCGCCGCGGGCCCGGACTGTGGACGTGCTCGTCGCCGCGACAGACCTCCCGCTCGGCAATTCGATCACGCAGGGCGACGTCCGCTGGACGGCCTGGCCCGAGGACAGCATTCCACAGGGGCTGATCCGCCGCAGCGAGGCGGGCGCCCTCGAGAAGGACGTGCTCGGCGCGCTCGTCCGCTCCGCCTTCCTCGCCAACGAGCCGATCCGCCGCGAGAAGCTGATCAAGTCCGATGGATCGGGCTTCCTCTCCGCCGTCCTGCCCTCGGGCAAGCGCGCCGTGGCCATCTCCATCGACAGGGCCGGCAACAGCACGGCGGGCGGCTTCGTGCTGCCGAACGACCGCGTCGACGTGATCCGCACCGGCCGGCAGGATTCGACGCAGAACACCGTCGAGAACTTCGTCAGCGAAACCCTGCTCAGCAACATCCGCGTGCTCGCCATCGGCCAGGCGGTGCAGGAGCGCAACGGCGAGAAGGTCGTGGTCGGCGAGACCGCCACCCTCGAGCTCGATCCGCGTCAGGTCGAGGTCATCAGTCTCGCCCAGAAATCCGGCACCCTGTCGCTGTCGCTGCGCAGCCTCGCCGACGCCAACGAGCCGCCCCGGCCCCCGGAGCAGTCCGACCGCCAGGGCCTGACGCTCGTGCGCTTCGGCCACACCTCCCAGACAGCCAAGCAGTGAGGTTCACGATGATCGCCCGCTTCCCCCTGCTGTCGTCCCGGAGCCGCTCGGGCGCCCTCGCGCTCGCCCTCCTTGCCGGCTTCGCCATCCCGCTGGGCACCGTCGCCGCCGAGGCGCAGGGCAGCTCCAGCCACCGCGTCAGCCGCACGGCCGGCGCCAGCCAGAAGCTCGAGCTCTCGATCGGCAAGTCGGTCGTCGTCGAGCTGCCGCGCGACGCCAAGGAGGTCTTCGTCGCCAACCCGAAGGTGGCGAACGCCGTGGTGCGCTCCGCCCGCAAGCTCTTCATCCTCGGCATGGCAGACGGCGCGACGTCGATCTTCGCCATGGACGCCGACGGCCAGCAGATCGCCAACCTCGACATCATCGTCGGCCGGGACCTCGCCATGCTGCGCCAGACGCTGCGCACGGCGCTGCCGCGGGCGCAGATCGACGTGAAGCCCGCGGGCGACTCCGTCCTGCTCGTCGGCGAGGTGCCCAACGCCTCCGACGCGACCCAGGCGACCGACATCGCCAAGGCCTTCGTCGGCGTTACGGCGGGCGCCGGCGGCGCGACCACCGGAGCGGTCATCAATTCGCTCACCATCAGGGGCCGCGATCAGGTCCTGCTCAAGGTCACCATCGCCGAGGTCTCCCGGCAGACCATGAAGCAGCTCGGCGTCGACGCGTCGGGCAGCTGGGTCGCGACGGGCATCAACGTCCGCGGCGTGATGGAGAACGCCTATTCGGTCGGGCTCAGCAGGCCCGATTCCAGCCTCACCTTCGGCTCCAACGGCTCGAGCTCGACGCTGCGCGCCATGGAGCGCGCCGGCGCCTCCCGCATCCTCGCCGAACCGACCCTCACCTCGGTCTCCGGCGAAAGCGCCAAGTTCACCGCCGGCGGCGAGATCCCGGTGCCGACCAGCCAGTCCTGCACCCCGTCCGCCATCCCGGGCGGCGCGCCGACCTGCCAGATCGGCGTCGAGTTCAAGCCCTTCGGCGTCTCGCTCAACTTCACGCCGGTCGTGCTCTCGGAAGGGCGCATCAGCATGCGCGTCGCGACCGAGGTCACCGAGATCGACGTCAGCAACGCCCGCTCCATCGGCACCATCCAGGTCTCGGGCTTCCTCGTGCGCAAGGCCGACACCACCGTCGAGGTGCCCTCGGGCGGCACGATGATGACCGCCGGCCTGATCCAGCAATCCTCCAAGCAGGCCATCAACGGCCTGCCCGGGCTGATGAACCTGCCGGTGCTCGGCGCCCTGTTCCGCTCGCGCGACTACCAGCGCAGCGAATCCGAGTTGCTGATCATGGTCACGCCCTACATCGCCAAGCCCGCAGAGCCGCGCCAGATGGCGAGGCCCGATGACGGCTTCGTCGAGACGCACGACGCCCAGGCCATCCTGCTCGGGCGCCTGAACAAGATCTATGGCGGGGGAAGCCCCGCCGCGGCGCAGGGCTATCGCGGCCGCGTCGGCTTCATCGCAGACTGAAGGGTTGGACCGGTCATGAACGCCTCGGAACACCGCCGCATGCCCCGCAGCCTCGCGCTCTGCGCCCTCCTGGCCGCCGTGGCGCTGCTGCCGGCCTGCACCCACAAGACCGCGCAGGTCACAGGCTCGATCCCGCTCGACGTCAAGGACCGGCATCCGATCGTTCTGGCCGAGGCGCCGCGCTCGATCGAGATCTTCGCGACCGGCCCCAGGCTCGACGCCCGGCAGGCGGACGATCTCGCGGCCTTCGCCGCGGAGTACCGCTCGAACGGCCGCAGCCAGATCATCGCCGAGGT
>JAIXZF010000108.1 GCA_027489835.1 Hyphomicrobiales bacterium | reverse complement strand
TTCGCCCCGTCCACGGCCGAGAGCGTGGTCGGCGCCGTTTCGTTGGCGGGATCGGTGAACCTCGCGAAATACCAGGACGAGTCGACGAAGGTGTCCATCGTGTCGGTCTCGCGGCGGGCAAGCTTGCCGCAGGACTGGCAGGAGACGTGCTTCCACTCCGGATGATGGTCGAGCGGGTTGCCCGGCCGGTCGAAGGACACGTCGTCCGGCAGCTTCACCGGCAGCTGCTCCTTGGGAACCGGCACAGCCCCACAATCATCGCAATGGATGACGGGGATCGGGCAGCCCCAGTAGCGCTGGCGCGAGATCAGCCAGTCGCGCAGGCGGAAATTGACCTTCCGCTCGCCGACGGGGCGTCCGTTGCGTGGCTCCGCCTCAAGCCGCACGGCCACCGCCTCCCAAGCCTCCTCGTCGGTCATGCCGTTGAGGAAACCGGAGTTGATCATCGTGCCGTCGCCGACGAAGGCCTCCGCCCCGACCGTGAATGTCGCGGGATCCGCGCCATCGGGCAGGACCACGGGCAGGACGGGCAGACCGTATTTGCGCGCGAAGTCGAGGTCGCGCTGGTCATGAGCGGGGCAGCCGAAGATCGCGCCGGTGCCGTAGCCCATCAACACGAAGTTCGCGACATAGACCGGCAAGGAACGCGCGGGGTCGAGGACGTGGCGCACCTTCACCCTGGTGTCGTAGCCCATCTTCTCGGCGGTCTCGATGGCGCTTTCGGAGGTGCCAACCAGATGGCACTCCTCGATGAAGCGGGCGAGGCCGGGATCGTCCTTGGCCAGTCGGGTGGCCAGCGGGTGATCCGGCGACACCGCCATGAAGGCGGCGCCGAACAGGGTGTCGATCCGGGTCGTAAAGCATTCGAGCTCGGTCACGCCCTCCGGCGCGCCGGCCGGCTCGACCTCGAAGCGCACCAGCATGCCCTCGGAGCGGCCGATCCAGTTGCGCTGCATCAGCTTGACCTTGTCAGGCCAGCGCTCGAGGCCGTCGAGGCCGTCCAGCAGCTCCTGCGAGAAGCTCGTGATCTTGAAGAACCACTGGGTCAGGTCACGCTGCTCGACGGGGGCGCCCGAGCGCCAGCCGCGGCCATCGATGACCTGCTCGTTGGCCAGCACCGTCATGTCCACCGGGTCCCAGTTGACCTTGGCCGACCGGCGCTCGACCAGCCCGGCCTTCCAGAAGTCGAGGAACATCGCCTGCTGGTGGCGATAATAGGAGGCGTCGCAGGTGGCGAGCTCGCGCGACCAGTCGAGGGACAGGCCCATGCTTTTGAGCTGGCCCTTCATCGTCGCGATGTTGGCGTAGGTCCAGTCGCGCGGGTTGACCTTGTTGTCGCGCGCGGCGTTCTCCGCAGGCAGGCCGAACGCGTCCCAGCCCATCGGATGCAGAACGTTGTAGCCCTTGGCCCGCTTGCAGCGCGCCACGACGTCGCCCATCGTGTAGTTGCGCACATGGCCCATGTGGATGCGACCCGACGGGTAGGGGAACATCTCCAGGACATAGTATTTCGGCCTCGGATCCGCGTTGTCGGTGCGGAACAGGGCGTGATCTTCCCAGGCCTGTCGCCAGCGCGGCTCGACTTCCTTCGGATTGTAGCGTTCGGTGGTCATCGTCTGTTCGAATCGGCGCGGTCGCCGCCATGCTGGGTGCCAGCCGCTCGGGACGGCGCAAGAAATTCTCGTCGCGCAACGCGGTTGCGTGCACGGTGACGAAACGACTAGGACACGATCAGGCGCGCGGGGTCAACGCTCGCGACGCAGGTTGATGGCTCCGGCGCGGCCGGCCGAGCGACGGCCGCGCGTTTCGCGCAGCCGGGTTGCAGCTCTCGCTGACCAGATGGGGTGAGCATGTCCGAAGACCAGATCGCGCGGCGCTTCGAGGCCGTGAAGGCGCAGGTGGCGCAGGCGGAGCGGGACATGGGCCGCGCGCCCGGCTCGGTGGCGCTGGTCGCCGTGTCGAAGCTGTTCGGCGCCGAAGCGATCCTGCCCGTGCTGGAAGCAGGGCACCGGCGCTTCGGGGAGAACTACGTGCAGGAGGCCAGGGCGAAGTGGCCGGCGCTCAGGGAGCGCTTCGACGATGTCGCGCTGCACCTGATCGGCCCCCTCCAGTCCAACAAGGCGAAGGAGGCGGTGGCGCTGTTCGACGTGATCGAGACGCTCGATCGTGAGAGTCTGGCGAAGGAGCTGGCGCGCGAGATCGCGAAGCAGGGAAGGACCCCGCGGCTCCTCGTGCAGGTCAACACCGGCGAGGAACCGCAGAAGGGCGGCGTGACGCCGGCCGAGGTCGATGCCTTCATCGCGGCCTGCCGCGAGCGGCACGGGCTGCGGGTCGAGGGGTTGATGTGCATTCCGCCCGCCGAGCAGCCGCCCTCGGCGCATTTCGCGTTGCTGGCGCAGATCGCACGCCGGAACGGGCTCGCGACGCTGTCGATGGGGATGAGCGGCGACTACGCCGCCGCGATCCAGCTCGGCGCGACCCATGTGCGAATCGGCAGCGCGATCTTCGGGCAGCGCGGCTGAAGGCCAGCCGCTCAGGCGCCCGTCACCACGATCCTGGCATGGCGCCCGAGGCGGGGTAGAACCCTGGCGAACACGCTCCTCGGCGTCACAACGCAGCCTGCCGTCGGCGTCAGGCCTGGGCGCGGCAGGTGCCAGAAAATGGCGCTGCCCCGGCCCCGGCGGACAGGACGGTCGTTCCAGCCGAGCTCGACCACGATGTCGTAGAGATGGTCCTGCCGCCACAGCCTCTCCTCGGCCTCGCCTTCGGGGCGGGCGATGAGGCGGTTGTAGCGCCGGTCCTTCAGGTCGTCGCACCAGGCGTCGGCGCGCGTCATCCAGCGGCGCGGCTGGAGGGTCCGCGGCGCCGCGCCCTTGTCGGGCCTGAGGAAGACGCGGCGCAGGGGCAGGATCGCGCGCGGCGTGCCGCCATCCCCCTCGCGCTTCAGGGCGACGACGCCCGAGCGTCCGAGGGCGCAGGGAAAGCAGGCCTGACCCGCCACGAGGAAGCCGAGCGAACGCCCCCGAACCGAGCGGACGAGCTTGAGCGTGACGAGAGGGCGGGCCATGGTGCATCATCCCCGGCGCGACCGAGGGGCGCAAGCCGTGGCGGCGAACAACAGGACGCGTTCATCGTTGGTCTCGCGCCGCTTCGCCTTTCCGGCGAAAGGCACTATCCTTGTTTCCGTCGAGACCGACATCCTGTCCTCTCGAGCCCATGCCTGTCCGATGTCCTGCCCGTTCGCGTTTCCGCCTGTCTGAAATCCTGCTTCCGGTTCGGTGCCCATGCCACAGACCTACAAGATCCTGCTCGTCGACGACGAGGACATCCTGCGCGAGACCCTGGCCGAGCAGCTGGGGCAGTCGGAGGAGTTCGGCGTCGTCCAGGCCGCCGACGCGCAGGGCGCGATCCAGCTCGCGAAGACCGAGCGGATCGACCTTGCCGTGATGGATGTCGGGCTGCCCGACATGGATGGCCGCGAGGCGGTGAAGCAGATGCGGCGCAACGGCTTCAAGAGCCCGATCATCATGCTGACCGCTCAGGGCTCGGAGGCCGACACGGTGATGGGGCTGGAGGCCGGGGCGAACGACTATGTCGTCAAGCCGTTCCGCTTCGCCGTGCTGCTGGCCCGGATCAGGGCCCATCTCCGGCAGCACGAGGCGAGCGAGGATGCGGTCTTCCAGATCGGCCCCTACACCTTCCATCCCGGCTCGAAGCTGCTGGTGTCGGGCAAGGGCTCCAAGCTGAAGCTCACCGAGAAGGAGACCGCGATCCTGCGCTATCTCTACCGCGCCGGCCGCAAGCCCGTGCCGCGCGACGTGCTGCTTCAGGAAGTCTGGGGCTACAACGCCACGGTCACCACGCACACGCTGGAAACCCATATCTACCGCCTGCGTCAGAAGATCGAGCCCGATGTGAGCCGGGCGACGATCCTGATGACCGATCCGGGCGGCTACCGCCTCGAGCCCTGAGCGCGGCCGGTGGCGCTCGACAACGACATCGACGTCCTGGCGCGCCAGCCCCTGCTCGGGCTGATGCCGCGCGAGGCGCTTCGGCTCCTCGCCTTCGCCGCCGAGACGCGGCTGCTGCGGGCCGGCGACGTACTGTTCCGGCGCGGCGACAGGGCCGAGGGCGGCTACCTCGTCATGACCGGGGCGATCGCGCTTGATCCGCGCGACGACGGATCGCCGGCCGCGGAGGTGGCGGGACCGGGCTTCCTGCTCGGCGAGACGGCCCTGTTCACGGAAGCGGAACGTGCCGCGACTGCGATCGCGCGGGAAACGACCGCCGTGCTGAAGATCAACCGCACGGTCGTCACGCGCGTGCTGGGCGAGTTCCCCGAGGCCGCCGCTGTGCTTCACCGCGCCATCGCCGACAGGGTCAGGACGCTCAGCGACGAGCTCGAGACCGTCGGCCGGATGATCGCCTCCGCCGAGGCGGCCGAGGGCCGGCGCTAGGACGAGAGGCGCACCGTCACCGGCACATGGTCGGACGGGCGGTTCCAGCTGCGGACGGGCTTGTGAATCTCCACCGAGGCGAGCCGCCCCGCGAGATCGGGCGAGACCCAGACATGGTCGAGCCGGCGGCCGCGATCGGACGCCTCCCAATCCTGCGCGCGATAGCTCCACCAGGTGTAGACGCGCTCGGGCTCGGGCTTCAACGTGCGGATGGCGTCGACCCAGCCATGGACCGAGCGCAGGCGTTCCAGCGTCTCGGTCTCGACCGGCGTGTGGCTGACGACGTCGAGCAACTGCTTGTGGCTCCAGACATCGCTCTCGTAGGGCGCGATGTTGAGGTCGCCGACGAGCACGGCGGGACGCTTGGTCGGCGCCGTCTCGGCCGCCCACCGGTCCATGTCGGCGAGGAAGGCGAGCTTGTGCGCGAACTTGTCGTTGAGGTCGGGGTCGGGCACGTCGCCGCCGGCCGGCACATAGAAATTATGGATCGTCACGCCGGCAGCTCTGCCCGCTTCGGGGGCCAGCGTCACGGCGATGTGGCGCGCATCGGCGCGGCCGCACATCGGCATCGCCTGCGTTTCGGCGAAGGGAAGGCGCGAGACGATCGCTACTCCATTGTAGCCCTTGTTGCCGACGAAGGCTTGGTGGAGATAGCCGGCCTGCCTGAAGTCGGCCGCCGGAAAGCGGTCGTCGGGCGATTTGGTTTCCTGCAGGCAGAGTACGTCCGGCCGCTCGGCCTCGAGGAAATCCTTCACGATCGGGAAGCGCAGCCGGACGGAGTTGATGTTCCAGGTCGAGATCGACAGGGCATTGTTGGACATGGGGTGGCGGGCCGCTCGGGTTGATGCGGCCAGAAGGGCCGGAGCGGCGCGTCCGTCAAGACAAAAGACGAGGGAAACGACGCATCGGGCGGGGATGGCGAGCGCCCAACCCCGGGGGGAGGTTGGGCGCCTGCGCCAAGGCGCGCCGCTGCGGGAGGGATGTCCGCCGCGAGGGGAGACCGGCCATCCGAGACGGGGGACGTCGGATCGCCGATGCCATAGGGCCCCTGCCCTGACGTGGCGCGGAGGCAAATCGATTCAAGATGCGGGCGCCTATATAATTTAGCAGAACACCGCTGTGGAATGTGCGGCGGCTCAGTTGCGGCTGTCGAGGATCCGCTCGAGATTGATTTTGAACAGCGACGGATCGGGCCTGCGGCCGGTGTCGAGATTGGCGACTTGCACCGACGTCTCGTAGCCCTGCGGGTCGACGATGACCCATTGCTTGAGCGTGTTGCTGCGCGGATCGAAGTGGATGGTGATGCGCGAGGTGCCCCCCAGCGTCGCCTTGTCCTCGATGGTGACCCGGATCAGCTCGGAGGAGGGCTGAATGCGCAGCACCTTCACGTCGCGCCGCAGGTCGATCTCCTCCTTGAGCAGGAACTTCAGCGGGGTCTGGCCGATCAGGTAATTGTCCTGCGTCGCCAGCCGCTTGTCGCGCACGGCGACGGTCGTGCCGTCGGAGATGACCTCGATCGTCGCGGGCGGGCGGTACTCGAAGCGCATGCGGCCGGGGCGATGGATGTAGAGCTTGCCCTCGTACTTCCGGCCATCGGCGCCGAACTGGACGAAGTCGGCGATGAGCGTGCGGAAGGAGTTCATATAGTCGTTGACGCGGTCGAGCGCCTGCTCCTCGGTCATCGGACCGGAGGAGGCCGGCTGCGCTGCGGGACGCACGATCCCGGGCGGCGGGATGATCTCGGTCTGGAGACGCATCGGGGCATTGGCGGCCGGCGGCGGCGCCTCGGCCGGCTGCTGAGGGGCGGAGCCGAGCTCGGGCGGGCGCCGCGGGGGAAATGGCACGGCCTGCGCCAGCGCGACGTCGGCCGACATCGCCGCCAACAGCGCCAAGCCTGCGATCATCCGGCCCCGCATACACACATCCTTCCCCGTCAGGGATACGTCACATGCGGGCAACCCGACCCCGCGGTCATGGTTCCGCACCGTCATGGACAAGCCGCCGCCGCAAGCCTTGTCCCTACAACCCCGACATGGCGATTCTCGGGCCTTTTTTCAATCCGCCCGGCGGTTTCGGCCGGGCTCGCGCCCCGCGGCGGGCGGCCATGCGGTCAGTCGTCGTCGCGGCCATCGGCCGTCTCGACCAGGATCTCGCGCTTGCCGGCATGGTTGGCCGGGCCGACGATGCCTTCGTTCTCCATGCGCTCCATGATCGAGGCGGCGCGGTTGTAGCCGATCTGCAGCCGGCGCTGGATGTAGGAGGTCGAGGCCTTCTTGTCGCGCAGCACCACCGCCACGGCCTGCTCGTAGGGATCCTCCGAGGCAGCGCCCATCTCGGTGCGGTCGAACACGGCGCCGTCCTCGTCGGCGGCCGCGGCCAACTCGCCTTCGTCCGCCGTGACCGCGTCGAGATAGTCGGGCTGGCCTTGAGTCTTGAGGTGGGCGACGACCTTCTCGACCTCGCTGTCGGAGACGAAGGGGCCATGCACGCGCGTGATGCGTCCGCCGCCCGCCATGTAGAGCATGTCGCCCTGGCCGAGGAGCTGCTCGGCGCCCATCTCGCCGAGGATGGTGCGCGAATCGATCTTCGAGGTGACCTGGAAGGAGATGCGGGTCGGGAAGTTGGCCTTGATGGTGCCGGTGATGACGTCGACCGAGGGCCGCTGCGTGGCGAGGACGACATGGATGCCGGCGGCGCGCGCCATCTGGGCGAGGCGCTGGATGGCGCCCTCGATGTCCTTGCCGGCCACCATCATCAGGTCGGCCATCTCGTCGACGATGACGACGATGTAGGGCAGGGCCTCGAGCTCCATCGTCTCCTGCTCGTAGACGGCCTCGCCGGTGTGGCGGTCGAAGCCGGTCTGCACGGTGCGGGTGATGACCTCGCCCTTGTCGCGGGCCTCGACGATGCGCTGGTTGAAGCCGTCGATGTTGCGCACGCCGAGCTTCGACATCTTCTTGTAGCGCTCCTCCATCTCGCGCACGGCCCATTTGAGGGCGACGACCGCCTTCTTGGGATCGGTGACGACAGGGGTGAGCAGGTGCGGGATGCCGTCATAGACGGAGAGCTCCAGCATCTTCGGATCGACCATGATCAGCCGGCATTCCTCAGGCTTGAGCCGGTAGAGGATGGACAGGATCATGGTGTTGATGGCGACGGACTTGCCCGAGCCGGTGGTGCCGGCGACCAGGAGGTGGGGCATCTTGGCGAGGTCGGCGATGACCGGCTCGCCGCCGATGGTCTTGCCGAGGCACAGGGCCAGCTTGTGCTTGCTCTGCTCGAAATCGGCCGAGGCCAGCAGTTCGCGCAGGTAGACCGTCTCGCGCTTGGCGTTGGGCAATTCGACGCCGATGGCGTTGCGGCCCTGGACGACCGCGACGCGCGCCGAGACCGCGCTCATCGAGCGGGCGATGTCGTCGGCAAGCGAAATGACGCGCGAGGACTTCGTGCCGGGCGCCGGCTCGAGCTCGTAGAGGGTGACGACCGGGCCGGGGCGGACCTGCACGATCTCGCCGCGCACGCCGAAATCCTCGAGCACGCCTTCCAGCAACGTGGCGTTCTGCTCCAGCGCGTCGGTCGAGATCTGGGCGACGGGCTGCTTCTTGGGCTCGGTGAGGAAGGTCAGGGCCGGCAGCGCAAAGGTCTCGCGATCGAGCAGCGAGGGCTGCGCCTCGCGCTGGATGCGCTTGCCTGGCTTGGGCGGCGGCGGGGGCGGCGCCACGCGCGCGCTTGCCGGGACGCCGTCATCCTCGTCGTCCACGTACTCGGGCTGCGGCAGGACGCGGGCGCGGGCAGGCTCGCGCGCGGCCGGGGGCGCTGCGCCGGACGGACCTGACGGGCGGGGCGCCCTCAAGGGTCCGGCGCCTTCGCTGTCGTCGAGGGCGGGCTCGCGGCGCATGCGGGGAAGGCGCGAATCATGGACGGCGGGACCGGCCGCCGCGCCGGCGAATTCGGGACGGCTCGAGGCCAGCCAGCGGCGCAGCGCGCCGCGCGCCGTCATCGCCACATGGGCGCAGGCGCCCACGAGCAGCACGCCGAAGCCGGGCTCTGCGTCGGAGCGGGCCTCGTCTTCATCCTCGGCCTGATACGCGTCCTCGTCGTCCTCCGGCTCGCGGGTGAAGGCGTAGCCGGCGGCGGCGGTGAGGGCGAGGACGGAGACGGCCAGATAGACGAAGCCGACCAGCCCGCCGAAGGCGGAGCCGGAGAGGCCGATGAGGTTGCGCATGCCGAGGTAGAGCGTGTCGCCGACCACCCCGCCAAGGCCCGTCGGCAGCGGCCAGCGCCCCGAGGCCGGCAGGGCGCTCGCCACGCCGGCGGCGCACAGCGAGCCCATGAGCCAGAGCGCGACGCGCAGGGCGACGCGGCCGAGCCCGCGCGCGCGCAGGAGCTTGAGCGCCCAGGCGAAGGGCGGCAGCAGCACGGCGATGACCCCGAGCCCGACGAGCTGCATCATCAGGTCGGCGATGATGGCGCCGGGGCGGCCCATGAGGTTGCGGACGCGTCCATCCGTGGCGTTGTTGAGGCTCGGATCGTCGACGGACCAGCTCGCGAGCGAGAGCAGCAGGACGATGACCAGCGCGATGAGCGCAAGGCCGGTCAGCTCCGCGGCGCGGCGTCCGAGGAAGGCGCGCAGCCCCGGCGGGAGGTGATCGATCAGGGAACGGCGTCGGATCATGCGCATCGGTGAAGTGGCCCGCGGTTGACCGCCAGTCTCGAGAAACGGCGCGCGGCGCCCAAGGGACGCCGTCATGCGTCAGCTTAGGAAGGATGCGGTTAAGACGCGCTTAACCTTGTGTGGCCGGCCCGCCAAATCCGGGCGAAAGCCGTGGCGCGGGAGGAGCGCACGGCGCGCGCCAAAGAAAAACCCCGGCCGCGAGGCCGGGGTCGGGGATGGGGCCGGATCGTCCGGGGCGGCGGCTTCAGTAGTTGTAGGCGCGCTCGCCATGCTCGGCGATGTCGAGGCCTTCGCGCTCCTGCTCGGTGGTGACGCGCAGGCCGATGATGACGTCGACGATCTTGAACAGGATCAGCGAGCCGATGCCCGTCCAGGCGATGGTGAAGAGCACCGCCTTGAGCTGGGTCCAGACAGCCGTGCCGAAGGCGTAGGCGCCGACGGCGAGCTCGCCCGGCTTGCTCTCGTAGTCCGGGATGCCGCCGCCGCCGAGGGCGGTGTTGACCAGGATGCCGGTGGCCAGCGCGCCGATGATGCCGCCGACGGCGTGGATGCCGAACACGTCGAGCGAGTCGTCATAGCCGAAGGCGTTCTTCACGCTGGAGCAGAAGATGAAGCAGACCACGCCGGCCACGAGGCCGAGCACGATGCAGCCCATCGGGCCGCCGAAGCCGGCGGCCGGGGTGACGGCCACGAGGCCCGCCACCGCGCCCGACACCATGCCGAGCAGCGAGGGCTTGCCCTTGGCGGCCCACTCCGCGAACAGCCAGGCGACGGCCGCCGCGGCGGTGGCCACGAAGGTGTTGATCATGGCGAGGGCTGCGGTGCCGTTGGCCTCCAGGTTGGAGCCGGCGTTGAAGCCGAACCAGCCCACCCAGAGCAGGGCCGCGCCGATCATGGTCATGGTCAGCGAGTGCGGGGCCATCAGCTCCTTGCCGTAGCCGACGCGCTTGCCGATGAGCAGGCAGCCCACCAGGCCGGCGATGCCGGCATTGATGTGGACGACGGTGCCGCCGGCGAAGTCGAGCGCGCCCCACTGGAAGAGCAGGCCGGCGTCGGCCTTCACGGCATTGAGGGCGGCCTCGGCAGCGGCCTTCTTGGCGGGGTCGGCGCCGGCTTCGATGACGGCCTTGGCGGCGTCGCCGACGGCGTCCGGGCCAGCCCAGTACCAAACCATGTGGGCGATCGGCAGGTAGACGAAGGTGACCCACAGGACGGAGAACAGCACGAGCGCCGAGAACTTCATGCGCTCGGCGAAGGCGCCGACGATAAGGGCGGGCGTGATGCAGGCGAAGGTCATCTGGAAGCAGATGTAGACCAGCTCGGGAATGACCACGCCGTTGGAGAAGGTTGCGACCGTCTTGCTGGGATCGACGCCGGCCAGGAAGGCCTTCGAGAAACCGCCGATGTAGTCATTGAGGCCGCCGCCATTGGTGAAGGCGAGCGAGTAGCCGTAGACGACCCAGATCAGCATGGTGATGCAGACGATGGCGAAGACCTGGGTCAGCACCGAAAGCATGTTCTTGGTGCGCACGAGGCCACCATAGAACAGGGCGAGGCCCGGGATGGTCATCAGCAGGACCAGTACCGTGGCGATCATCATGAAGGCGGTGTCGCCCTTGTTGGGCACGGGAGGGGTCGGCGTCTGGGCGAGCGCGGGCCCGGCCATGAGCGCCCCGGCGAGGAGGGAGGCGCCGACGAGGCCCGCTCCCGAACGAAGTGACTTCAACATGAGGTTGTTCTCCAGAAAGGGGGCGCGGCTCACAGCGCGTCCTGATCGGTTTCGCCGGTGCGGATGCGCACGGCGCGCTCGATCGAGGACACGAAGATCTTCCCATCGCCGATCTGGCCCGTGCGGGCCGCGCCGGTGATGGCGTCGATCACCTTGCCGACGAGATCATTGGCCACGGCGACCTCGATCTTGATCTTCGGCAGGAAGCTGACGGCGTATTCCGCGCCACGATAGATTTCGGTGTGACCCTTCTGGCGGCCGTAGCCTTTCACCTCGGTCACGGTCAGGCCGTGGACGCCGATGGAGGTCAGCGCGTCGCGGACCTCCTCCAGCTTGAACGGCTTGATGATGGCCATCACGATTTTCATGTTGCCTCGCACCCCGTCTGTTGCCGAAGGCTCCAGGGGCTGGAGTCCCGCGGTTGGATTGCACTCGAGCCGCGCGGTCGGACTGACCGGCGCTTCAAGGGGCCGCTGTATCAAGGAGTGTGCCAAGCGCGGGGCGGGCCCCAT